>JANXVQ010000981.1 GCA_025351545.1 Spirosoma sp. | reverse complement strand
TCTCTTTCTCGATTGGGTTGGTCGGAACATCATCAACAGGCGGTTCGCCCGCGCTCCAATATGACTTCGTCAAGAGCCAGGCGTTGCCATACCAACTTAGATTCCAGGCGCCACAGCCCAATTGATAGTATAATTCGGCAGCTTTATCGCCCGTAGTCGATTTGGCTTGTTGCTCCAGATCGGCCATATGCCGGGCAAACTGAACGGGCGTGTACGTATTCTTTCCCGATTCAGCGGGGAAGTCCATTGCCCCGTCGGACGTATGCAGCCGGGGCATTTTAATAGCAAATGGATTCTGCTGAAAATACGTTGTGAAAGCCTCGTTTTTCCATATTTTTGGATTCACCTTAGCAAAGGCATTGGCTGCTTCGGCATAGTGATGTTCCATCATCAGCCGCCGACCCAGCAGTAGATTCAGATCGGCGTCTGTTATACCCGATAATTTTATCAACCGCTTATCGAAATCGGTTAGCGTTGGCTGATGGGCGAAGGCAATCGTCTGTTGAATTGTGGCCGACGAAACGGTATCTTCTATGGCGTTCGGATCGGTTGTGCTGGCAAAATACATGTCGGCGCCGGGTTGTGTAGTAATGACCGTTAACAAATATGATTTTGCCTGATTTAGCCCATCCGTCGGTTGTGTTTTCTGACGGCTGCATCCCGAAAACCACCCACTTTTCGTATCTGTTTTTTGCTGATATTTTGTAGCAAATTGCTTACAAACTGCTATAAAAGCATTGTTGAGCCGGAAATTTCCTGTACTGCCAAATTCTTCCAGATAGCCAATCAACTGATTTTCAGCTTCGGGTGTGATCACATCAGTCTGGGCAGCCAGTAAGAGCATACGCTGCACGGTAATCTGCTTTTTCAATTCCTTATTTGTCGTTGGCAACAAAACGGCCTGATCCAGATGCGTTTGGGCCGATTTGTACTCATGACCGACGTAGTCCAGATAAGCCGTAGCGGTATACCAAAAAGCAGGATTGCTCAACGCCTTATTCTCAGCCGATTCGAGTGCGAATATCCGCAGTTTGTCAAAATACGACGGAACTTCACTTTTTCGTTTTTCGAAAGCTGCCGAATCGGGACTAACGCTATTGCGGTTATACTCCTCGCCAGTCATAAAAAAATAGTACTCGTTGCGATTAATCTGCCGCGCCATGACCAATTCGACCAGTGGATTTTTGGGTGTTAACCGAATCATTTCGTTAAGCAGACCGAGCGCGTCCTCGCCCGGCTGAATGGCACAGAGCGCATATACAGCCGCCCGCTCCCCATCGGTTTTAGCATACTGCAAGGCATTTTCCCGAAACCGGATTCCATACTTGCGCAAACTCGTTTCGGCGGCTTTCCGGCGCGACGGACAACGGTCAAACACCAGCGAAAAGTCATAAATTGCCCTTGACGTATCGCCCAACGCCAGCGTAGCACCCGCCCGACGGCTCAACGCCCAATCGCTGATAAAAGTCTTTTTAGGCAGGGGGATAATCAACTGATCATAAATCTGTTGCGCCCTTTTGTAATCACCAGTTTCACAGGCAAGTTTTACAGCCTGAAACCCATACCGTTCTTTCAAAAAGGCATCGTTCGTTGTTCGATACGCGTTTTGAGCATCATTCAGCAATTGAAGACGTTTCGTGCTGTCGATTGGCGTGGCGTCAGCCTTCCAGGGAGTTCCCGGCTCATTGTCTGCGGCCCAGGCAAAGTTCAGGTAATCCACTGCTGGGGCATTATTTCGTTCTAATTTTGATGTTAGTGAACGGATGGCACCAGGCTGTTTTCGGTAAATCGCTTTACTGATAAGGGCTTCCGATACATTTCCACCAGCATAGGTAAACCATGCGTTTATGTTCTCGTCAACGACTATACTATCGCTGTACTGCTCGGCGATTTCAGGCTCATTATAAAACTGTGGAGTAAAAAAATATCGCTGGTCTTCGGGTTGAAAATTACCTGCTTCGGGCATAAAAAAACTCACAAACTCTCTTGGATCGAATGAAGGCCCACAGGCAAATCCAATCAACACGGCAATAAGTAAGGCGGGCCTACGGAAGCGACCGAGGCTGGAGAAGGGTTTGAAGCGTTTCACGAGAATAGGAAGCAAGAATAGTGGAATCGAGGTGGTATAAAGCAAATGTAATCCGTTGATTCTGAATCAGGTCTAACAGCCGATATTTTTCACTCACCAACGTTTCGGCAGTAACGGCCTCAGCCCGAAATAGGTCGCCCCGCCAGATTGAAAAACCAAAAGCGGATGTGTCTCGTGTAGCCAGAAACCGCGTGGAATCTGGTTGAGCGGCCAAAAAACCAGACCCTGCCAATTTCTTCCGGTCAACGTTGTTTAAAAACGTCAGAAAACGATTGTTTCGATACACAACCGTCCAGCGAAAAAGCGGCAGCACGACATCGAGCGGTAATGGATACGTTGACACGAACGACAAGTATTGATTGGCCACGTCGGCATCGTAAATTGAGTTGCGTGTGTCGGCCCGTTTCCAATCGTCTACATTATACAACATCAGCATCCCGCGCGCTACGGGTGGAATGCCCGTTTGATCGGTGTATTTGATTTGATGCAGGCGGATTGTTACCGAAAGAGGGCAGTTCAACTGCTTGGCTAACAGCGTAAGTAGCCTAAAATAGCGATCTCGGGTTCGCGTGCTCCAGTCACAATCAAATTGCACTTCGCTAAAACGAATCGCATTTTGATGGCCGATGCGTGTAATGGCTTGTGTAATATGCGTAGCCAATTCAGCTAACCCCGCAGGCGGCAGATTCATGAGCGTCCGGTTTGTGATAAACACAACCGGCACTACGATGCCAATGGGTTTTTGCCGAAAATTCACAAACGCTTTTGGTACAGCCTGACGCGTTCGGGTGTCCCAATCAACGTCAAAAAAATGAATGTATAATTTGTTGATGTTCAGATTTTTGATCTGCTCAAGTTCAAAACGGGTTGGTTTGTACGTTGATTTCCAGTGATAAAAAGCGGGCGTAATCTGCCTAAATTTCTCGGTGGTCCGGTGGTCTGCGGGTTGGCAGGTTGCCATGAACAGACACGTACTAATTAATAAACAGCCCAGCCAAACGCGCGAGCTTTTACGTCGTGTCTGGCTGGGCTGTAACATATGTTTGTCGCTCATTCCAAGCATCCTTCAAACCAACTTACTGGCTTAAAGGACGTTATGATCTATTATCAACCTTTACTTTTCACGCTCGCCTTCTTCTGATTGGTTACGGTTACCTCTTTCCCAAGCAGACTAATCGTAATGGGCTGCTCCGAGAAATTTTGCACCGTTACGTCCTGTTGCGTAGTTGTTACCTGCAACAACGCCCCCCGGAAACGAATCTTAAACGACAACGATTGCCAGTTATCGGGACAGTAGGGATTGAGGACAACCCGAGGTTCGGCCCCTTGTTTATTTTCAATGCGAAACCCGCCAAACCCTTTCACAACGGCCAGCCATGTACCGGCCATCGACGTAATATGGCAACCATCTTCGGTGTCGTTGTTGTAGTCGTCGAGGTCGAGCCGGGCTGTGCGAAGATACATATCGTAGGCTTTCTCTTTCATGCCCAACTTCGACGCCTGAATGGAGTGAACGCAGGGCGAAAGCGACGATTCATGCACGGTCATGGGTTCATAAAAATCGAAATTACGCCGGAGCGTATCCGTATCGAACTCGTCCTCGAAGAAATACAGTCCCTGCAATACGTCGGCCTGTTTGATGAAACACGACCGCAGAATCCGATCCCAGGACCAGTTCTGGTTAATGGGCCGCTGCCCCTTCGGAATGTCCGAAACGGGCATCAGGTCTTTATCCAAAAAGCCTTCCTGTTGCAGGAAAACACCTTTTTCTTCGTCCTGAGGCAGATACATCTTGTCGATAATCTGCCGGGCGGTAGCTAGTTCTTTCTCTTCGCGGAAATGAATCCGGTCAATCAGTTCAGCATATTTATCGGCATCCAGAGCTTTCACTTTCGCTACGGCTTCGGAGGTATAACGCAGCGTCCAGGCGGCAATGTAGTTGGTGTACCAGTTGTTATTAACGTTGTTTTCGTATTCGTTCGGCCCCGTCACGCCCAACATTACAAATTGTTCTTTAGCTTTCGACCAATTGACGCGCTGACTCCAGAACCGGCTGATGGCGATGAGCACTTCCAGCCCATAATCTGCCAGATATTGCTCGTCGCCCGTGTAGCGCACATAGTCGTAAATGGCATAGGCAATAGCGCCGTTACGATGGATTTCCTCAAACGTGATTTCCCATTCGTTGTGGCACTCCTCGCCGTTCATGGTCACCATCGGATACAGCGCAGCCCCAGCCCGAAAACCAAGTTTCTGAGCATTTTCAATAGCTTTTCCCAGTTGTTTGTACCGATAAACCAGCAGGTTTTTAGCTACTTTCTGGTCGGCCGTTGCGAGGTAAAATGGCAGGCAATAGGCTTCGGTATCCCAGTACGTCGAACCGCCGTATTTTTCCCCCGTGAACCCTTTTGGCCCGATGTTCAATCGTTCGTCTTCGCCGGTGTAGGTTTGGTTTAGCTGGAATATATTGAACCGGATACCTTGTTGGGCGGCAATATCACCGTCAATAATGATGTCGTTGGTTTTCCATTTATCGGCCCAGGCTTGCCTCTGTTCGAACAGCATTTTGTCGAAGCCTTTCCGC
>JANXVQ010000892.1 GCA_025351545.1 Spirosoma sp. | reverse complement strand
CTGGTTTTGGCGTTACTGACCGCGAAGAAGCACTGAAAATGGTTACGTCGAACACCGCAAAAATACTGGGTGTCGATAATCTCGTTGGTACGCTTGAGAAAGGTAAACAGGCTACGCTGTTTGTATCGGCGGGGGATGCCTTAGACATGCGCACGAACCTAATTGAGCAAGTATTTATACAGGGCCGAAAAGTAAATCTGGACGACCGGCACAAGCGGTTATACAAAACGTATAAGGATAAGTACGAACAACAGAAATAATCTGTACAAGTTCTTACGTAGTGTTTGAGTGATGAAGGGGGATGGCACTGCCATCCCCCTTCTATTTAATAAACCATCAAGCGCACATACCGTTGTTCGTATGACTGTCCCCGTTTTTATATGGCTACTACCTTCCTGACCGCCGAATGGCGAAACCTGATTTTTGCCAACTACGCCATTGATAGAAAGGTGTTAGAGCCGCTCGTGCCTTTCGGGACTGAGTTAGACGAATTTGATGGCAAATGTTATGGTAGTTTGGTTGGGTTTTATTTTCAACGGGTTAAGATGTTTGGGGCAATTGCCGTGCCCTTTCATCAGGAATTTGAAGAGTTTAACCTACGTTTCTACGTCCGTCGTAAAACCGACACCGGTTGGAAACGGGGCGTAGTATTTGTAAAGGAAATCGTGCCAAAGTTTGCTATTACGCTGGTTGCCAACACGCTCTATGGCGAGCCCTACGTTACGCATCCCATGCGGCATAGTTGGCAGCAGGACGGTGATACGCAACAAATTCAGTACGACTGGAAAGTTGGTTCCAACTGGAATTATATTCGCGTTCATGCCGACCGGGCGGGTCATTCGCTAGTGCCCCATAGCGAAGAAGCATTCATTACCGAACATTATTGGGGATACACAAAGCGTTCGTCTATACAGCGAAACGAAGGCCGAACATCGGAGTATGAAGTCGTTCATCCGGCCTGGTCTATCTATCCGGTGCGTGATTATGACGTTCAATGCGATATTTTGAAGCTATATGGACCTGAATTTGTCCCATTTTTCGAACAGCCACCCCATTCGGTTTTTCTCGCCGATGGGTCAGCCGTAACGATCAAATCAGGCTCGACAATGCGGGGGTGATGAGATGGCTGAGATGGCGCGAGGCTCTGGCCTCGCGCCATTACACAATGAGCAAGCCGTTTTCTCTGAGTTTAGTCCAGATTGGTGATTGCATAAAGGACGAGAAGCTACCTTGCCCACCCGCTTCGTAATCAATTTGCAACTGCGATAAAGAACACGGCTCGTGTGCGCCAATGACTAGCTTTGGGAGCGTGTCCATTAACCATTGACCTACGGGAACGGGGGCTTCGAGCAGCCATTGACCTTGCTTGCTATAGAATTCCAGTTCCGCCATCTCGACTACTTTTCGCCCCTGCTGCAATTCGAATACGTCCATACTCGGCAGGTTACCCGGCCAGATAACAAAGGCATTGGATCGTGGGGTTTTATCAGGATTCCGGCTAATTGATTTTTCAATGTAGCGGGGTGGAATGGACGTAGCCGGTATGCCGAAAGTAAACCATTTCTGAAGCGGCAAATCGAAACCCACGTCGTGCATGTAATTGAACAGCGACTTCCGTAAGCCCTCCGAAAATAAATCGTGATCGGCACCCGTTGGGTCGTTGTGGTCCAGATCGTTATCGGCAAAAACGTCGAAACGGTCCGTCGCTATGGCGGGGCTAATTCGCATGACATCGAAAGCGGCTGGGTCAACGCCAATAGGACTGTGGGCGGTCATGGCGAACCGGTGCCAGAAACCTGATTGCACCACGCCGTTCATGAACAACTGCCGGACCATTTCCAGCGAATCGACCGTTTCCTGCATCGTCTGAGTGGGGAAACCATACATCAGATAGGCATGAACCATAATACCGGCTTGGGTGAAGGCGTCGGCCACGCGGGCCACCTGCGCCACGGTTACGCCTTTTTTCATGCGGTCCAACAATCGGTCGGAGGCTACTTCCAGACCGCCCGATACGGCAATACATCCCGACGCTTTCAGCAGCGTACATAAGTCTGGCGTGAAACTGACTTCAAATCGGATGTTCGTCCACCAGGTCACGGTTATCTTCCGACGAACAATTTCCAGCGCCAAATCGCGCATAAGGGCCGGTGGTGCAGCTTCATCGACAAAGTGAAAACCAGTTTGCCCCGTCTGCTCGATAATTTCCTCAATCCGGTCGGCGAGGAGCGATGCCGTTACGGGTTCGTACCGTTTGATATAGTCCAGCGTCACATCGCAGAACGAACATTTGCCCCAATAGCAACCGTGAGCCAGCGTCAATTTATTCCAGCGACCATCGCTCCAAAGCCGGTGCATTGGGTTGACGACTTCAATAACCGACAGGTAATCGTGCAAGGGCAAGTCGCGGTAGTTGGGCGTACCGGTTTCGCGTTGTGGGACATCCTTTTCGCGGGCACCGTTATAATATGTAACCACACCATTGGTTCGGGCAAACACGCGCTTGAGTTGACTTAGCTCGCGCTGGCCCGTCAAATGTTCCAGCAGCATCATAAGTGGCGCTTCACCATCATCGAGGCAAATGAAATCCACATAATCAAACACGCGAGGCTCGTTTAGAGAACGAAGTTCTGTGTTCGCGTAGCCACCACCCATCACGATTTTAATGGTTGGATGATGTTGCTTCAGGTATTTTCCACACGTCAGCGCTCCGTATAAATTACCGGGAAAAGGAACCGTCAGGCAAACGACATCGGGCTGCCACTGCTGAATTTTCTGCTCCAGCAGCTCCACCAAAATTGATGACACCCGCGTGTTTGGCGCTTGCAACGCTTCGTGTAACTCATCGAAATGTGTGGCCGATCGCCCAAGCCGTTCCGCATACCGACTAAACCCAAAATGGGGATCAACCGCTTCCTGAATAAGATCGCTCAAGTCTTCGAGATACAACGTAGCCAAATGCCGGGCTTTATCGTGGATACCCATCGTTCCAAAAGCCCAGTCCAGTTCTTCCAACTGCGCAAAGCGAGAGGCTTCGGGTAAGTATGTTCGGTCGCAGATGCTATGGGCGAGCGTTGGGTTTTTGTTTTGCAGAAACCGAATTGCCGGATCAATCGTGCTGACATAATCGTTTTGCAAACGGCAGATTCGGTAGCTATTGTCAGACAGTTCGGCATCGGCGGCTTCAAGCCCGGCAAACATGGACGCAAGCCCGTCAGACGAAAATAGGTTCAGAATGACCTCAATCCCCAAATCGGCCTGATAAGCGGTTTTTCCCTTTGTTTGCAAAAAACCTTTCAGGTAAGCCGTTGCCGGATACGGGGTATTTAATTGAGTAAAGGGCGGGGTAATGAGTAAGAGCGTCTGATCCACAGCAGTACAAATTCGTGGACAAGGTCTGGCTTATCCTGAAGTTGAATAACCTTGTGGTTTCGGCATTGGTTCGTGAAGAAGCAGACCCAAAGGCCAATCATGCCTGCTGGCTGAATATTGGTGCGAACCGAAGCATTTCACAAACCGAAATATTTATCTTAGCATCAATTACCTACCACTGAGTACACCTTGATGCTAAAAATACAAAGAACCACCAGCGAAAATCCTGATTTCAGTCAATTAGTAACTCTCCTGGACGCGTATTTATGGGAGGTATATCCAGAGACCCAGGCTGAGTATGACACGTTTAACGTTATCGAAAGCAATGATACGGTAGTGATTGCCTATAACGATAATGTGGCTGTTGGCTGTGGCTGTTTAAAGAAGATTGACCAGGAGGCCGCTGAAATTAAACGGATGTTTGTGAGCCCTGCCAGTAGAGGACTTGGTGTATCGCACTTAATTCTGGCGGAATTAGAAAAATGGGCAGATGAGTTAGGCTTTAGCTATTTGATCTTAGAAACCTTACATAAACAAACGGCTGCTATCAGTTTGTATCAAAAAAGAGGCTATCAACGGATTGACAACTACGGGCCATATGTTGGGCTACCCAATAGTATTTGCATGAGGAAGGCGATATAATGTTAATGATTCCAGTCTAAATCGGCTGTTCTGAACGCGATTTGCCGCTTGCCCTGGGCATAAAATTCAACGTCGATACTTATTTTTTGGGATGCTTTCAACTGATCAATCAGCGGCTGTTCTGAATCGAAAAATATAATGTTGGCTCTGCCATTTTCCGCTGCCGAAAATGCATACTTGATTGCAGGCTTACTATCAAAACGAATACGGGCGTCTCCGCCTTGAAAACTACGATTGAACTGCCCTTTCGACACCTCCAGATAGACGGCCGTACGATCATCTATTTGCCGAATTGTGAGCGTGGCGGTTGAGCCA
>JANXVQ010000871.1 GCA_025351545.1 Spirosoma sp. | reverse complement strand
ATTGTGGTTGAAAAACCGTTTGGCCATGATCTAAAGACAGCTCAGGAGCTAAATGCATTATTGGGTGGCCTGTTTGCAGAAGAGCAGATTTACCGAATCGATCATTATCTGGGCAAAGAGACAGTACAAAATATTTTGGCTTTACGCTTTGCCAATTCACTATTCGAACCAATCTGGAATCGCCGATACGTCGAATACGTTCAGATCACCGCATCCGAAACGGTTGGTCTCGAAGGCCGGGGAGGCTATTATGAAGGCTCCGGTGCCTTGCGCGACATGATTCAAAATCACTTGTTGCAGGTACTTTGTATGGTGGCAACCGAAGCACCCATTTCGTTTGATGCGAATGAAGTGCGGAATAAAAAAGTAGATGTACTGAACGCCATTCGCCGGATTAAGCCGGAACAAGTAAAAGACGTGGCTGTTCGGGGACAATATGGCCCGGGAACGAAAGACGGAAAAAACATTACCGGATACAGGGAAGAGGAAGGGGTGAAGCCTGATTCTGCAACAGAAACCTTTGCCGCCATAAAGCTTTTTGTTGATAACTGGCGGTGGGAAGATGTGCCCTTTTACCTTCGTACCGGCAAGTCGTTACCCGAAAAATCAACCGTTATTACGATTCAGTTTAAACCCGCGCCCTACTACGCTTTTCCCGACGAAGCGACCACAAACTGGCAGTCGAACCGGCTGACCATTGGTATTCAGCCAGCTATGGACATTCGACTGAAGTTTCAGGCGAAACGACCCGGCCAAACACTCGCTATCGACCCCGTCGAAATGGTGTTTAGCTATAAAGATGCCTACGAAGGGCAGGAGCCGGAAGCCTACGAAACCTTATTGCTGGACGTAATGACCGGCGATGCCACGCTATTTATGCGGGCCGATCAGGTGGAAGCCGCCTGGAAAGTTGTAACGCCGATTTTGGAAGCATGGGAAACGGAAACGCCCGAATTCCCAAATTATGCGCCCGGTTCATGGGGGCCGGATGCTGCCATGCAACTTGTTGAGAAAGATGGTTTTCAGTGGATGACTTAACGCCGGATAATTATGATTATAAATCAATTTGCTACGCTTTTTGTAGATGACCAATCCCTACCCTGGGAGTCGGTAGGCGAGGGCGTGAAGCGTAAAATCATGACCTACGATGCCGACCTGATGATGGTAAAGGTGGCTTTCGAGACGGGCGGTATTGGTGCTGCCCATAGCCATGTTCATACGCAGATGAGTTACGTTGCCAGTGGTGCTTTTTCCATCACCATTGCGGGCGAAACGCGAATTGTGCGAATGGGCGATGCTTTTTATGTTCCATCGAATGTTTGGCACGGTGCCGTTTGTGAAGAGGCTGGCGTATTGGTCGATGTGTTTACACCCATGCGCGAAGATTTTGTGCAGTAATTTTTCGTTATGGAACTTATTATTAAAAAAAATACGGCTGATCTGGCCAAAGCTGCGGCCGATTTTATTGCCCGGCGCATCAAGGATGTCTTAAAAAAGCAAGACCGGTTCACAATTGCGTTATCGGGTGGGAGTACGCCCAAAGCTCTACACGAATTGCTGGCTAAATCGCCCTATGTTGATCAGATTCCGTGGTTGCAACTTCACGTGTTCTGGGGTGATGAACGCTATGTGCCGATAGACGATGAGCAAAGTAATGCGGGCATGGCCTACGACACGTTGCTAGGGCATGTTTATACACCTGAAGAACAAATCCATGTTTGGCGAACCGACCTCGAACCCGATGCTGCGGCCGCTGATTATGACCGGATTCTGCACGAGTATTTCGGCAACACCGGACCCACTTTCGATCTTGTCCTGCTCGGCATGGGCGACGATGGTCATACGCTCTCACTTTTTCCCGGCACGGATGTTGTTCATGAAACAACTGCCTGGACGAAAGCCTATTTCCTGACTCAGCAGAATATGTACCGTCTAACGTTGACAGCATCCCTTGTGAACCGGTCTTCCTGCGTACTGTTTCTGGTTGCTGGCTCCAAAAAAGCTGAACCGCTGAAGGAAGTACTGGAAGGTAACTACAATCCTGACAAGTATCCTTCGCAGGTAATTAAGCCAGTTAATGGTGAACTGGTTTGGCTGGTAGATGAAAAAGCGGTTGCTACTTTAAAATAAGCTTTTAATTTTAATAAG
>JANXVQ010000868.1 GCA_025351545.1 Spirosoma sp. | reverse complement strand
TAAACAAGCAATTTCGACGAATCGCGTTGAGGCAACGGAAAGCGGGCAATACGGTCGTCGGGCAGTGGGTATTGAAACTTGCTCAACAGCAATTCATTCACTTCACTCATCGTCGCCGGGTTTCATGAACAAACGGATTGGTAGAGAAGCCAGCACCGCAATCAGGATAACCGTACTGAGCGGCAATAACCAGGCATATTCAACTGTCCGGATTGGTCGATCAGACCGATTGAGAAACGAAAGCACCAATAATCCCAGGCCCAGTATCGTATTAATGGCAGACATGAGCAGACTGAACCAAGTCTTAAATACCCCATCTAGTTTCGGGCGATGAGCGGCCCAAACATCTTGGTTAGGCATCGGAATTTGGGCAGTTGGAACCCGCAAAAATAGCTTGGAAACAACATTAATCAGGGTGTTATTGATCAGAAAAATGGCGATTGCCAAGTAAAAAATCACTTCTCGATTAACCGTTTGAAGAGGATGGTTTAGAGCGTCGAAGCGCACCGTTACCTGATCAGGATACGAAATATAACTACTAAACAATGCGAGTATAAATCCGACAATGGACATGATACGCCACACTCGGACGAAAAAAGTACCTGCTTTCATTTAAAAAGAGCGAAAGAGTGAACGAGCAAAAAGGCAGTTGAACCTCTTAACTCAAGACGATTTACCAGCTATAGTTTTAGCTTTTCAAATCAGGCCGCAAAGGTAAGGCTCGAATGGGGTAAATCCGTTAGCTTAGCCATTTGTTAAGTATTTTGGTTTAAGTAAACATGAAGATTTATACAAAAACGGGTGATAAAGGCGAAACCGCTTTAATTGGCGGTCGTCGGGTGAGCAAGGCCGATTTACGAATTGATGCCTATGGAACAGTAGATGAACTCAATTCGTGGATTGGTCTGGTGCGTAATCAGCCAATTAATACTGGTCGTCGGGATTTATTAAAAGAGATTCAGGACCGGCTCTTTACCGTTGGGTCCGAATTAGCAACCGATCCGGAAAAAGCGCCAAAAAGAGTAATGCCTGCGATCACTCCAGGCGATATTATTTTACTTGAAGAGGCAATGGATACGATGGATGCCGAACTACCGGAGTTACGGGCATTCGTTTTGCCAGGTGGTCATGAAGCGGTGTCATTCTGCCATTTGGCCAGAACTGTATGTCGTCGGGCCGAGCGATTGGTTATTGCACTGAATGATTCATCACCTCTGGATGAACTGGTGCTACAATACATCAACCGACTATCAGATTATCTATTTGTGCTAAGCCGAAAAATGGCACAGGAATTAAACGCAGAAGAAGTAGTCTGGAAACCCAGAGTCTGATTGGCAATCCTCAAAAAAAGTTGTCTTGACAACTAAATTTACTCAATCTATTTTTTTAGCTTTGCCGAAGCCTGTCAATCAACAGGCTAACAGATTAATCACAAGCTGTTATGACGACGGACGTATTACAAATTGAATTGCGGAAAGCGGAACACTCCCGCATTCAGGAGGTAGATTTTGACCATCTACCTTTCGGAAAACATTTCTCGGACCACATGTTTGTGGCCGATTTCGTTGATGGTGAATGGCAAAATCAGATGATTGTGCCGTTCGACAACTTCACACTAAGCCCTGCTCTGTCGTCGCTGCATTATGGTCAGTCTATTTTTGAAGGCATGAAGGCGTTCAAAAATGAGGCTGGCGAAGTTTCGATGTTTCGTCCGCTCGCCAATTTCGAGCGTATGAACGAGTCGGCTAAGCGGATGTGCATGGCAACCCTGCCCGAAGAAGTATTTATGGGCGGGTTGGAAGCATTATTGCGCGTAGACGCCGATTGGGTACCGAGCGCTCCCGAAAGTTCGCTTTATGTCCGTCCTTATATGTTTGGAACGGATACATTTTTGGGTGTCGCCCCGTCGAAAACATACCGTTTCTGCATTTTCACCTGTCCAGTAGGTGCCTATTATTCCAACCCGCCAAAACTTAAGGTCGAAACCGAATACATTCGTTCGGCACCGGGTGGTGTAGGCTATGCCAAATGCGCTGGCAACTATGGCGGTTCGCTGTATCCAACGCTGATGGCTCAGCAACAAGGCTACGACCAACTTATCTGGACCGATGCCCGTGAGCACAAATACATTGAGGAATCAGGCACGATGAACATCATATTCATTATTGATGGTAAAGTAGTGACCCCGGCCACATCTGATTCAATTCTGAAAGGCGTTACCCGCGATTCGATTTTGAAAATTGCCCGGAGTTGGGGAATGGAAGTCGAAGAACGGTTGGTTTCCATTGATGAAGTGATCAGCGGTATCGAAACAGGTCGATTAACCGAAGCTTTCGGCGCTGGAACAGCGGTGGGTTCGTCGCCCTATTCACTCATCGGTTACAATGGCAAAGATTATATGCTGCCAGAATTTGCGCCGGAAGATTCCGTTGCTATTCGGGTTAGAAATTACCTCAGCGACTTGCGCACGGGTAAGATTGAAGACACCTTTGGCTGGATGCATCAAGTCTAGTTTAATACTGCTTTACGCAAAAGCCCCTACTTTTTGGTCGGGGCTTTTTCTTTTTTTACGCTTTGTTAAATTACAGGTACTCAGATTTCCAGTATCAATATCAGAATGAGACTTTATTTTACCGAAGCGGTCATAGCACCACCCGATGAGCCAATCTTGATCTTCAAACCGAAATCTTTTCCTTTCGATACATCCTTCAATAGTACGGTCTTGCCTTTTTGGCCAATCCAAACCGTACCGCCATCGCCAGGTTTGGGAGCTCCATAGCGAACTGAAAAATAGCCCTCCAGTTCTTTCTGATAAATAGTGACTGACTGACGGTTGTTGAGAAATAAATCCACATCAATCGCTGATACTTTTTTGCCTGTTTGGTAATAGAGAATGTCGGCCGATTCAAGGTTTTTTAGTTCTATCGTGTAGCCAATGTGATCGGTGTCACTCTCAAATGACTCCCCCTTTTCAAGACCTTTAACATTGGAAAATTCATCACCAACATTAATCCCGCGCCAGTCGCTGTTTGGGGTCAGGCCGAGTTCAGTTAAATGCCCGGCAATAGTAACGTGAGTTGTCATTTCGGTAGCTGATTCGGTGGTCTGCGTCGAATCAGTCGACTGCGAATTAGCCTGCTGACGGCTACGACAGGCACTAAAAAATAGTATTGAACAGCAGAGAGTTACAACAAGGAAATATTTATTCATACACATCAGGTTGATTAGGCAAAGATAATGCATTGGCATGATTTGCCAGTGGGTTCTAAAAAAGGTCCGTTTACTCAAAAAACAACCACTTGTGATCAATTCACTGTACTTTATTCACTCGGATTTCTAATCTGATTCCCTGGCGCATGGAATTCTACTGGTAGACGCTACTTTCCTGCCAGGTCATCTATGATTTTTCAATTACCGGGCTCATAGGTTTCGCCTGAACAACGCTTCTGGTAGGCGGCTCATATCTACAACCTGACAGTTTCATATCGATTGAGTTGGATACAGTGCATAAAAAATTATCTTCGTAACCGATAAAATTGCGGTCTTCTTTTGGCAGGATTTAGAGGATAAAACAGGATTGAATACCAGGAAAATCTTGCCTTATCCTATCAAAAAAAATCCTTCATGATCAATCAGCTTACCCGTTTCCCATGCAGCAGCATATCGACCGCATCGTTGAGCGACCCGGCGCGGGTGACCTCTCCTGAGTTGATGAAGAATATTTCATCAGCACTTTCAATGGTATTCAGCCGATGGGCAATAATAATACGGGTGGTTGTTCCGGGCAGATTTTGCAATATTTCTTCCAGAAGCTGTTCCGTAACGGTATCAATATTAGCGGTAGCTTCGTCCAGAATGAGCAAGTCGGGATTGCGTAACACAGCCCGCATAAACGCAATGAGTTGTTTCTGACCAAGACTAATTGCATCACCACCTGCCTGTACTTTGGTGTCTAGCCCATGGTCAAATCGCTCCAGCAAACCCTTCAGATTGGCTTTTTGGATAACCTCCGCCAGTTGCTCGTTGGAATGAAGTTGATACTCTTCATTACCGTAAAGAATATTCTCCCGTACAGTGCCTGTAAATAAGAAGGGTTCCTGCAAAATGAAGCCGACTTTTTGAGTACGCTCTTTAGCACTGTAAGCCCGTATGTCTTTCCCATCGAGCATTACTGTTCCACTTGTTGGATCGTATAAACGGGCAATCAACGAAGCTGTGGTCGTTTTTCCGCCCCCCGTCGGACCCACCAGCGCGTAGGTCTTACCCCGCTCCAGATCAAAACTAATGTTGTGCAGCACTTCATGACCATTCGGATAGCTAAAGGATACGTTTTGAAAAGACAGAAGCGAAGACGTAGGTAACGTCAGCGGATTTTCAACGGTCTGCAAGTTCGTTTGCATGGCCAACAGATGCGATATACGGTCCCAGCCAGCCAATGCCACCTGAAAATTTGTCCATAAAGCAGCTAACTGACGAAGCGGGTTATAAAAATTATTTATGTAAGACAGAAAGCTAATCAGCAAACCAATCGTAAAGTGGCCGATTGAAATCAGGTAAATACCGAACGTGAGCACAATTAGCTGACCGAAGTTGGCCGCCATGCTAATAACGGGTGTAAAAACATTGTTGGCCAAACCGGCCCCAACGGCTGTCTGGTAGTTTTGCTGATTCGCTTCATCCAAGCGTTTGCGAAAATAATCGCGCCGGTTGAAGGCAATAATAACTTTAAAATTATTCAGATTCTCCTGAATTTCGGCACTCAGATTACCCACGCTTTTCAGGTTAACGGCGTTCTTCCGTTTCACCCAGGCCGACGTCGCTTGCGTGAAGATCCACAGTAGGATAGCCGGTGAAAGAGCGGCTGCTCCGAGTGGCAGATCGATAAACAGAAGAAACAAACCCGCCCCAGTCATGATAAAAATGCTACCGACAAATTGCATCAGCGACTGCGAAAAAAACTGGTTCAGCTTATCGGTGTCGTTGTTAACCCGCGAAATCAGATCGCCCGCTTTGTTCTGGTTGAAGAAGGCAACGGGTAACTCCTGTAATTTATTGAACACAGCATTTCGCAATTTAAACAGCGTCCTCTGCCCTACTCCACCCATCAGGCGTGTTTGTACATAGTTGGTTACGAACGCAATCGCATACAATCCCAACAGAATAACGGCATTCTGCAGGACGCCATCATACTGTTTTGTTTGGATATATTTGTCGATGGTACGACCAATAATCATGGGGCCGATCAGGGTCAACCCCGAATTGACCAGAATGGCGATGAACGCCAGAAGCAAGCTTTGGTGTTCATCGTCGATAAGGGCCAGCAGTTTTCGAAGGGCTTTGTAGGTAGCGTTTTTTTCTTCTTTCTGCCCGTTAGCCTGATTAAGATCGTAGTTCATACTGGCTGGTGCTTCGTTGCGATTGGTAAATCTGAACGTATTCGGGGCTGGTGGCCATCAGTTCGGGATGGGTGCCTTTGGCAATAATTTC
>JANXVQ010000861.1 GCA_025351545.1 Spirosoma sp. | reverse complement strand
ATTATTAAATATCGACCTGCGCGAAATCGAAACGCGCTACGACGAATACACAACCACCTCAACTAGCGCACAATGAAAACCAGCTATATTCTATTGGCAATTATTGCCATTGTGACCTTAACGGGCATGGTGGCAACGGATGTGCTACTCAAGCAGCAATACGAGAAAATTGACTGGAAAAATCCATACCAGAATTTTGAACAACGTTTATTGCCCGAAGCAAAGCATTGGGTCGTAGAAGGTACGCCGACCAATGAAATTGTTATCACAAAAAGTACGGATAAATCTCAGGCGTTCATAGAACCAGATCAGGCAAAGTTCTATCGAACTCATCAGCAGGGTGATACCGTATTTGTGGCCTTTACGCCAGATTATAGTGGCTATCAGAACGAGGCACGCAATGATGCTGACCGCCGGTTAGGGGTTAAATTGGTCTTACAACTGTCCGATTTGCAAACTCTACAAATCAGAAACGCCCGGCTAACTTTGCTGGAATTTACAACGGACACGCTAGCTGTAGACTTACAAAAAAGCCGTTTGCGTACGGATAAACTAAAGGTTTCAGGGCTATTTACCTTAAACGCAAACCAGAATAGTTTTGCCGTATTTGGTCCCGATCAGTACAAATCATTGCACGTAATTGTGCAGGATTCGAGTGGTATTCAATTGAACAATACAAAGGCGGATATTTTAACAACAAATGTCTCGCCGAAGTCTGAAATACAATTGCGAGGTCAAGCGTTAACATGGCTAAAATAAGTTGCACAAGATGCTTAAACAGCGTGTGAAGATAGTTTAGACTGGATTTAAGTAGCCACACAAAGAGTGCCCCTGAATGATACCGGACATCATTCAGGGGCACTCTTTATGTGCTGATTGACGGGTGATAATTCCTTCTTAAAAGCGAATTAAAAAGTATTTACTTATGGCAAGATAAAATTGACTATTTCGTAGAAATAGTAGGATGAAATTAAATTCTGATGAAAAAGTTTGGCTACGCTTACCATCTGAACTTAACTTATACATCGTAATAGAGAATAGTGTATTAATTTTTACTATACCAGATACGTGAAATGTTTAAGCCTCTTTGGTTTGCTTTTACTAATCAGCTTTTGGTTAGTAGTTTCCGTATCTCATAGACTATTTTCCGGACCTGCTTGGCCGCTAACCAAAAAAAGCTACGTTTCAGGTGTACCACAGGCAACAGAAGCGAAATCCTTTCGTAACAAAACCGACGCCTGTAAAGAGAATGAAGAGGAATTTGGGAAAGCTGATCTCCTACCTTATCTCGCCCGATTTACAGCCCCGATGGTCGCCTTTTTTCCCTTCCATTTCTCTCCTGCTCATTCTTTTCCGGCAAATACACTGGTTGCTGTTCAGCAATCGTTACCTCTGTTTGTGCTATTGAGGAGCTTTAATAAATATTGCCTTTTCTCTGTCTGAACAAGTGTGTCCTTCGGGCGCTCATTAGCCATTCGGAGCCATATTTAGTACTTGCCGTTTTTTCTAATTGAGCCATATATGTCATTGGTTCATGTCATTTCACCTTTTGTGGTAAACGCTTGGCCGTGTGTCTACTATCATTTAGAAACCCACATCTGCTTTCGTTTTTTTGCTATGAAAACACAAACTTCTTTGTTTGATGAACACGATGTACTTCATGAGTTGAAGCACTTCTTACCCGCTCAAGCTCCGTTGAAGGACTTTGTTCATCACAATACCTTACACTCCTTTCAAAATTTAAGATTCGATAAGGCACTTCATAAGGCTACCGAAATATTCGGCTATAAAACGTCACTCTCGTTAAATGAGTATCGCTCGCTCTATGATTCAAAACGGATCAGGGAAGATGTACTTCAGCGAGTTATTATACAAAGTAAGGGCGCTAAACTGGCTAAGGATTGGACCGAAAATGTGCTCAATAAAGCCTATAAAACGAACCGCCAGCCACGAATTGGCTCATTACGGGCTAATTGGAAAAGAGAGTACCACGTCGATCTGGATTCTCTGGTTCATCCAATTCTTTTCAGAATTCTTTGCAGTTATCTCGACCAGGGCATTTCGATATGGAATTTTCCGGTTCGGGAGAAAGATTTCCTGTCGTCTATGCGTGAGATGGAGCAAACCAGTTTTACGAGTGTTTTTAGAACGAAGCGAGTCAAAGAGATTTTCCTGAATACGAGTTGTGAAATTAAAGACCTGCTGGGTCTTTTAATCGGCGACGAGTCGCTCTATGAGCACTATCTGTTTGATCAGCAATTTGCGCATGCAGGCTGGTCTGGCCTTGTTGGTGTTGTGGAAGATTTGCCGGAAACGCTGTTAGATGCCCGGAAAATATCATTGCATGATCTGATTGTATTTGAACTCTTACTGGAAATTGATGCGCTCGATTATCAGTTTAAACAGGATTGGGCTCCGCTGGGTAGTTGGTTGAAACATAAACCAGTCGAGCTTTTTGCCGAAACGCCCGATACCGAATTAAGTGATGTAATGACCCTCTGGCAGGAAGCTTTTGAATGGAGTTACTATGATCAGGTAATGGCTGGGGTAGAGCTCGAAAAGCATGAAGAAAAGAGTATCGCCAATAAAAGTTTTCAGACTATGTTCTGCATCGATGATCGGGAGTGCTCGTTTCGTCGCTATCTGGAAGAATTTGATCCATCCTGCGAAACCTTTAGAACACCGGGTTTCTTTGGCGTTGACTGCTTCTTCCAACCAGAAGATGGGAAATATTACACCAAAATTTGCCCCGTACCTATCAGTCCGAAACATTTAATTAAAGAAATCGACTCTAAAAGTAAACGTCAGAAGGACGTACATTTCAATAAACACGCTCATTCGTTTCATAGCGGCTGGTTGATTTCTCAAACATTGGGCTTTTGGGCGGCTTTCCGTCTGATTCTAAATATTTTCAAGCCGACTATGAGCCCGGCAGCTGCTTCGTCGTTTAAACACATGGATCAGGCTTCCCGGCTTACCATCGAAAACACGAATCCTGATGATAAGGAAAATGGCCTTCAGATTGGCTATTCGATAGACGAAATGGTGGCACGTGTAGAAGGGCTGTTGAAAAGCATTGGTCTTGTCGACCATTTTGCTGCTGTTGTTTATGTGGTTGGGCACGGGGCCAGTAGTGTCAATAATCCGCATTACGCTGCTTATGATTGTGGCGCCTGTTCGGGCCGAGCGGGTTCGGTCAATTCGAGGGCCCTTTCATATATGGCCAATCACCCCAAAGTGCGGGAGATTCTTAGCGCAAGAGGATTGACGATTCCGACCGGAACCCAGTTTTTAGGCGCGTTGCACGATACCACGCGCGACGAAGTTATTTTTTTCGATGAGACTTCTCTTTCGCCTGAAAATTTAGAAAAACACAAGGCAACCAAAGCCACATTTGAAAAGGCGCTTGATTATAATGCCAAAGAACGGTCGAGACGGTTTGAGTCGATCAATAGTCGGTCAACTCCCAAACGAATCCATGAGCAAATTCGGGAGCGGTCGGTCTCCCTGTTTGAACCCCGCCCAGAATTGAACCATGCTACCAATGCATTGACCATTGTGGGTCGGCGGTCATTATCAAAAGGCTTGTTTTTGGATAGACGGTCGTTCCTGAATTCGTATGATTACCGGGTCGATACCGAAGGGAAATATCTATTCAACATCCTGAAAGCTGCGGCTCCTGTTTGCGGAGGTATTAATCTTGAATATTTTTTCTCCAGAGTTGATAACCAACAGTTAGGCGCAGGTACAAAACTACCTCATAACGTAATGGGTCTGGTTGGGGTGGCCAATGGTATGGATGGAGATCTACGGCCGGGATTACCAAGTCAAATGATTGAAGTTCATGAACCAGTTCGGATGTTTTTTATTGTTGAGCAGTTTCCTGATATAGTTTTATCCGTTATTCAGCAATTGTATGCAACCTACAGGGCTTTCTTATAAAAATTGTTTCAACCGAATTCAGCCGTGTAACGTGACTGTCTAGTACTCAAAATCTAATTTTGGTTGT
>JANXVQ010000841.1 GCA_025351545.1 Spirosoma sp. | reverse complement strand
TGTGTTTTTATTTGTCTGTGCCCTTTTGGCTCAGTGCGGTTTGTGAGGGTGGGGTAGGGCTCTTATTATTACCCATATTAGGTTCCCTATTGCCAGGCGCCCAGGTTCCGGCTAGGCTATCCATTGGTACGGTTTCCAGTTCTATTTTCCGAATCATCCTTCAGTGTTAGATTCACAATCCGTTTTTCCAACGGTGCCCGGATTGGCCGGAACGTAGTCTGTACAGTTGGGCTGGCGTTATCAGTCGGGCCATTGCGGCTCAATCGGCTGCCTGCAAAAGCCAGTCGATATGCAGGCTTTTGTCGCTTGCCTTGTTTTGCCTTTTTGCTGGATAACTAACTTATTATAAAGTACTTACATAAAAGTCTGCAAGCAGGAATGCGTATAAATTTATTCTTGTTTATGTCTTATTTATACAGTTACTCGTGGACTATTTAAAGGTATGTTCCATATTTAGTGAGTACAATGTCGGCAAGGCATAAAGTAGTCATACTTATTGACTAGATTCCCCCGATTTCATCTCTTCGAATGATGGATAGATAGATCACCCGTTGTTTTCTTTGGTCAAAAGAGAGGTTAGATAGCACCATCCGTGTTTACGACGTATGCGGAGACTCCTGCTCAACGCATAGAATGAAAACGGAATCGCTGAAACCCAGCTAAAAAAGATGGTGTACAACTTCCCACCCCGTATAAAAGCTTACATCAATTATAGAGATCACACGTTTATCTATGGGCACGAAAATGGTAACTTCAGGGACGGAAAAAACCTGCATCTTAATTGATGATGATGAAGATGATCATTGCTTTTTTACCGCAGCGCTGAAGGGACAATCCATTAAAATCCATTGTACCCATTACCTCAAGCCCAGGGAGGCCATGGAAAAAATAAGCCAACATAGGGGCACTCAACCGGCCTGTATTTTTATCGACTTAAATATGCCCCAGCTAACGGGTCTGGAGTGCTTACGAATACTAAAAGAAACCCCGGCTTTGTCTGACATACCCATTATTATTTACTCGACTTCGTCGAACCCCAACGATATAGAGACGTGCAAACGGTTGGGAGCTACCGATTACCTGATCAAACCACATAGCATTGATGCGCTGACGAGCAGTCTGTCTGCCTTTTTTTAAACATCCGGACAAAAATAGCCTCCCACCATACGTATAGTGCCCGGACCGGAGGCCACCGGGGCCTATTTATCTGCCTGATCACCTGCCATCATAACACGCCCAAACTGATACCCCCCTATACCCGACTGGCTACCAAGCTGCACGCTCACTTTTTAACCTCGCAAATTTCGAATCGGGAAGCCGCCCGGGACTATGAGGACACCCGGCGAATCCAGGCCCAACTGGAGCCGATCCTGACGAGCATTAACAAAAGCACGCTGGAGCACTATAAAAATAACCATCAGCTTTACGCGTGTATACAGGCCGATGGTCTGGCGATTATTACATTATCCAATCATTCTGCTCAAAGCAACGTACCGCGCAGAAGTATGGAGGCTACACTGAAATAAATCACCAGCCCCGTTACATCGACGAGCGTGGCCACAAAAGGAGCCGACGAGGTGGCTGGGTCTAACCTGAATCGCCGGAGTACAAAAGGAATCATCGAACCTGAGATCGTGCCCCAAAGCACAATACCGATCAGGGAGAAAAACACCGTAAAGGCGACCAATAACCAATGTATCCCATAGTCGTACCAGCCTAGGTTTTGCCAAATCGTAATCCGTAATAGACCGATGCTACCCAGCACCGTGCCGAGCAGAAACCCCGAAAATAGTTCCTTCCGCATGACTCCCCACCAGTCGCCGAGGGTCAATTCTTTCAGAGCCATTGCCCGAATGATGAGCGTAGCAGCCTGGGAACCGGAATTTCCCCCACTGGAAATAATAAGGGGCACAAACAGGGCCAGCACTACGGCCTTGGCAATTTCATCTTCGAAATACCCCATAGCTGTAGCCGTCAGCATTTCGCCGATAAACAGAATAATGAGCCAGCTTGCCCGCTTACGGACCATTTGAAGCAACGGCGTTTTGGTGTAGGGCAAATCCAGTGATTCCATCCCGCCAAACTTCTGAATATCTTCTGTATCAGCCTGTTCGATCACGTCCAGGATGTCGTCGGCTGTGACAATACCCACCAGTATGTCATCATCTGTCGTTACCGGAAGAGCCGCACGGTCATAGCGTTTAAATTGGGCAATCGCGTCTTCCTGGCGATCAGTTACCCGCAGACTGACGTATTGACGATCCATCAGAAATTCGATGGTAACCTCCTCGACAGCAAACAGAATTTGGGCAATGCCCAGATCGTCAATAAGCCGCCCCTCGGAATCTATCACATAAATATGCGTTATTGTTTCACTCTTTTTACCCACCCGGCGGATGTGAGTCAGAACTTGACTGACGGTCCAGTCGGGCTGAACCGCCACGTAGTAGGGTGTCATTTTTCGACCAATCGAGTGCTCCGGGTAGCCGAGTAGTGTGCTGGCTACGGCCCGCTCGTCATCAGTTAGCAACTGTAAGGTTCGCTGGAGCACGGGGGCGGGTAATTCTTCTAAAAAGGCCGTTCGGTCGTCTGGCGAGACGCCGTTCAGCAATTGCGCTACTTCCCGCTGACCCAGTTGAGCCATCAGGCTTTGCTGCACATCGTGGTCCAGATAGCTAAAGGTTTGGGCCGCTACAGCTTCGGGTAATAATCGAAATAAGACGGCCTGGTCACCGTTAGGCAGATCGAGGATCAATCCGGCCAGTTCGCTGGGTTCTAAAAAGGGAACAACTCCCTTCAGCTCTTTCCAGTTGCGGTGATGAATGGCCTCACTGATTTTGTTCGTAATAGGCATAAATAGTGCTATAGCCACATGAAAAAGGCAGTATTACCTACCAGCAATAATACTACTTTATCGAATAATTACGCTTTCCCTAACGAGATGACTTGTTTATTTGACACCTTAACTCTATCGGCCGGTACAAAACTGATCGAATGCAGGTTGCCTTGTACACGAGGGGATCAAATAGTGGTCAGTTCAATGACATCGCCCGCATTTTGGTATTGAATTACTCCATTCCCCGGTGTGTCTCGATACGTATCAACGGCATGAAACTGGTAAGTAGACAATGCCCGCTTAAATTGATCAAAACGGGTGTGATTGATACCGTAACTCACATATTGAGGTGGGGCTGATCACCCGTCCGAAAACCAAAAAGAACGCATCATGATCTCCCTGGGCGTCGGGCTGATCGTTGAGGTACGTTTGTCGCTGTATACCGTTTGTTTTTTCTTCCTTGATCAGCAAAAATGATGATGTAATAGGCAGCCTTCGCTCTGGATTAGATCCATTTTCGACACCTGAAGAAAAGCCGGTACAGATATTCCACGGTGTTGGGCCGTAGCCGTTGTTTGCATCAGAATTCCACAAAACAGAAGAATCAACAGCTTCATACGGTTGAGATAGACGTTTCGCTAGCGACTCAGTTTATACCCCACCGTGAGCATCCCGTTCTGATTATAGATGGTTGATTGCCCCGCCTGACTGAGTGTATTCTCATTCCAGATGGGTATAACGCCCCGTTGTAATCGCAGACCGACCACCCAGCGGG
>JANXVQ010000840.1 GCA_025351545.1 Spirosoma sp. | reverse complement strand
TCAAGCCCGGCGATGTAGTATTGACGGTGAGCGGGAATGCCCGTAATATTCTAACTGCCGAGCGTTTAGTACTGAATTGTATGCAGCGCATGAGCGGCATTGCTACCCACACCCGCGAATTGGTTAATCTACTGGACGGTACACGGGCAAAACTCCTGGATACCCGTAAAACAACGCCTAATTTCCGCATTTGTGAGAAAATGGCGACTAAAATCGGTGGGGCGGTGAATCACCGATTTGGCTTGTACGACATGATTCTGATTAAAGATAATCACGTCGATTACGCCGGCAGTATTGAAGCCGCTATCACAAAAGCGGTTACGTATTTAAACGAAACGGGTCGTCAGTTGCGCATCGAAGTGGAAACCCGTAATCGGGCCGAAGTGGAACAGGTTCTGCAAGTTGGGCAGGTAAATGTGATTTTGTTAGACAACTTTTCCCCCGAAGGCATCCGCGAGATGGTGCGGCTAATCAACGGCCGATTTGTGACGGAAGCATCGGGTGGGATTGACGAAACCAATTTGCGCGCCTACGCCGAAACCGGTGTGGATTACATCTCATCCGGGGCTTTAACGCACCAGATCAAAAGTTTGGATTTGAGTTTGAAAGCGTACTGATAACCTGTAGCGTGGTGCTTTAGTCCGCGCAGCCGAGCCGTAGGCTAAAGAAATTTCAGTTACCATTTAGCCTACGGCTCGGCTGCGCGGGCTAAAATACCACGCTACTTTTCCGGGTTCTCGTCGATGCCTAATCGGGGCAGAGCCGGGTTCAGTATGCATGGAACGACCTTGATTCGAAAAACGCGTGTTCCGGCTACGTTGAAATCACAACCGTAAAAGCCCCGTTGCTTAACCCCTCTGTAAACCGCGGTATAATTAACTCTGGGTGGCCAGTTATTTATGGCTAATTCAGCCGTGATCGCATCGACCGCTTTCCGAAGATTCGAGAAAAATATAACGGTTGGTTCGCGCTGACGCAAAGCGGTCAATGAGCCGACATGACTGATTGTGACTTCATAAATAACGCGTCCACTTAGGCTTAGTAAAGGCCCTTTTGGCGTGTTTATAGTTAATTCAATCATATGTATGGATAATATGAAAAACTATACGATTATTTTTCATAGGCTAAACTATTTTATCAGATTTTTGGTTTTACCTATAATTGCGCCAATCAACGCCTGACTACTTAAACCAGTCAGGCGTTTTTTTTGTGTCGCATAAAAAATGCGTCGGGCTGACAGGCCGACGCATTTTCAGGTATACTGACAAATTTACCTCTTATACATTACGGCTTCTACAGCCTCCAATGTACGCTTCACATTAGGCAAAATAACCTCAATCAAAGTAGGGGCATAAGGCAATGGTAAATCCATGCTGTTGACCCGAATAACCGGCGAATCTAAATAATCGAATGCGTTCCGTTGGATGTTATAGGTTAGTTCCGACGAAATAGCGGCCAGCGGCCAGGCTTCTTCAACGATGACACAGCGGTTGGTTTTCTTTACCGATTTGATGATCGTTGCATAGTCAATCGGGCGCACCGAACGCAGGTCAATGACCTCTGCCGAGATACCATTTTTAGCTAATTCATCGGCAGCCGCTAAAGCCACTTTCATAATTTTGCCGAACGATACAATCGTCACATCATTACCTTCCCGAACAACATTGGCCAGCCCGATTGGAATCAGGTATTCTTCTTCCGGTACTTGCCCTTTATCACCGTACATCAACTCCGACTCCATGAAAATAACAGGATCGTTGTCGCGAATACACGACTTTAAAAGTCCTTTGGCATCGTAAGGATTCGATGGCACAACAACTTTCAGTCCCGAGGTATTGGCAAACCAGTTTTCGAAGTTTTGCGAGTGTTGCGACGATAGCATCCCGGCATTACCCGTTGGTCCGCGAAACACGATGGGGCAGGAGTATTGACCACCCGACATCGACATAATTTTAGCCGCCGAGTTAATAACCTGGTCAATCGCAACGAGCGAAAAGTTGAAGGTCATAAACTCGATGATTGGCCGTAGCCCATTAATGGCTGAACCAACGCCGATACCGGCGAAACCAAGCTCGGCAATAGGCGTATCAATGACCCGCTCCGGACCAAATTCGTCCAGCATTCCCTGACTAACTTTGTAAGCTCCGTTGTATTCGGCGACTTCTTCGCCCATCAGATAGAC
>JANXVQ010000825.1 GCA_025351545.1 Spirosoma sp. | reverse complement strand
TTTATTACAAACCTATAAGGTTTTTGAAACCTTATAGGTTTACTAGTCATACAAACAGTGGCAGAAACAGAAGACGAATTACCTGAAGACGACGAATTATACGAACACCACCGCATTGTGGTGGACAAAGGCCAGAGCTTATTGCGCATCGATCGATTCCTGATGGACCGATTGCAGAATGCCACGCGTACTAAAATCCAGGCCGCTATTGATGCTGAGTCGGTACGGGTAAATGATAAATCGATCAAAGCCAGCTATAAAATAAAGCCGCTGGACGTTATCACAGTTTCGCTGGCTCACCCACCCCGCGACACCGATGTAAAACCCGAAAACATCCCACTAAATATTGTCTTTGAGGACGAGGATCTGCTGGTTCTCAACAAACCTGCGGGCATGGTTGTACACCCGGCTCACGGCAATTGGGACGGCACACTGGTCAATGCCCTGGTGTATCATTTCCAGAATCTGCCTACCTCGCGAAACGGCGAAATCAGGCCGGGTTTAGTACACCGCATTGACAAGGACACATCGGGGCTTATGGTGATTGCCAAAACAGAATATGCCATGACGCACCTCGCCCGGCAATTTTTTGAGCACACCATTGAGCGAACCTACAATGCCCTTACCTGGGGAGTTCCTAAACCACCCGTTGGCACCATCACAGGCTATATCGGGCGGGCGATAAGGGATCGTAAAATGCAGGTCATTTACGACGACGAAGCGAAAGGGAAATGGTCTGTTACGCACTATACCACACTGGAAGAACTGGGTTCTGTGGCGCTGGTACAATGCAAGCTGGAAACGGGTCGCACGCACCAGATTCGGGCGCACTTTAAGCATATTGGCCACCCATTGTTCAACGATGCTCTGTATGGGGGCGACCGAATTTTGCGCGGCACTCCCGTTGGCAGTTACAAAGCGTTTGTCGAGAATGCCTTCAAACTATTACCCCGTCAGGCGTTACACGCCAAATCGCTGGGGTTTGTACACCCGCGCACCCGCGAATGGCTTCAGTTCGATTCAGCCCTGCCTAATGATTTTCAGGCCGCACTCTCAAAATGGCAAAACAAAATCATAAATCGGTCAGCCAATGCGGATGAATAATAAAGTATTAATTTCGACCATCCACCCAATATCTCTCTTTTAGCAGGCACCCTTTATTGTTCACTCTTCACTTTCCACCAAATGATTTCCATCCGCCCCGGCACCCTCGAAGATATACCGGAAGCCTTCGCTTTAGTAACCGAACTAGCCATTTATGAACGTGCCGCCGATCAGGTTACTAACACGGTCGAACAAATGGCCTTAGACGGTTTTGGTCCCAATCCGCTTTTCGGGATGATTATGGCTGAGGACTCTGACAGTCAAAAAATCGTCGGCATGGCCTTATATTTTTTCCGATACTCAACCTGGAAAGGCAAACGACTGTATCTGGAGGATATTATTGTAACCGAAACGTTTCGGGGGTACGGCGTAGGGAAACTATTGCTGGATGCAACTATTGAAATGGCTCGCGAAACAAACTGCACCGGCATGATGTGGCAGGTATTAGACTGGAATGAGCCTGCTATTGGTTTCTACAAACAATTCGGCACCCGCTTCGACGATGGCTGGACGAACTGCCACCTGGATTTCTGAGGGAAGAATCTGAGGGAAAGAGCATGGGGTAAACGGTTGATCATACACGTTTCGCTTTTACGCCATGCTCTTCTATACTCCCTTCCTTTATCCAAAAACCTTATCTTTGCACTTCCGAGCATAGACATTAAGCATGACGTATAGTCAACAAAAAGCCCTCCGTATCACAGGTTGGGTGTTTTTAAGTGTTTTTTTGCTAGCTCTCGCAGGAGCTGGCATTGCCTATTTCAAGCGGGAAAGCCTGTTGCAGACGGTGCTCGCCAAGGGAATTCGCAAAGCCAAGCGAGACTATAATCTTGATATTCACATTGGTTCGGCAAAATTTACCGGATTAAGCTCACTGGCATTTACTGATATTTCGGTGGTTCCTGAAAACCGCGACAGCCTAGCTCGTATCCAGCGGATTGAACTCGACGTTCGGTTCTGGCCGTTGCTGACGGGCAAAATTGGCTTGTCAGGCATGACGCTCGAAAACGGCCTGATTCAGGTAGTTAAGCGCGATTCGTTGACCAACATTGATTTTCTGCTACACCGAAAACGCGACTCAACGGCAACGGACAATGCAACCGCAGAAACGACCCGACGTACGAGCCTGGCCGATGTCGCCGAGAATCTGATCGACAATATTTTATCTAAAATTCCGGATGACCTTAACATCGACAATCTGGAATTCCGGGGCATAGATATTGGCAACGACACGATTAGTCTGCTCACACAAACAGCGCTTATCAAGAGCGAAAATGTTACATCAACCATAAAGCTCAATGGCAATCAGGCGACCTGGCATCTGTCGGGCACCGCCAATCCCAGTGATCGCGAATATAATCTGGCACTCTATGCCGATGGCCGGAATGGGCGTACCAAGCCTATTGAGCTACCGTATATTCAGAAGAAATACAACCTTAAGTTACAGGCCGATACCCTCCGTGTCGAACTTCGTGATGTAGATCGGTCGGGTGATGAATTCCGACTCGAAGGGGCTGGATCGGTACAAAATCTTCGTATCAATCACCCGGCGATTGCCCGCACCGATGTGTTGGTCAAGCGAGCCGCCATAGACGCCAATCTATTTGTTGGTGAAGATAACATTGGTATAGACAGTTCTTCGACCTTGCATCTCGGGGAGGTTAATGCACGGCCTTTTGTGAAGTATACGCTCCCTGAGGCTGGTTCATTAAATAGCATTGGTAAGGTCTATGACGTTCAACTACATACCGATCCGTTAGATGCGCAAGCGCTCTTCAACTCGTTTCCGCAGGGACTATTCGAGTCATTGGAGGGAATGCAGGTGGCCGGTAAACTTAAATATGATTTAGCCTTTCAATTAGATACCGCTCTGCCCGATTCGGTCAAATTCAACTCCAGCCTGACGCAGGAGAACTTCCGGGTAATTAAAATGGGCCGAACCGATTTTGCGGCTATCAATAACTCATTCGTTTATACGCCGTACGAAAAAGGTAAACCTGTTCGTAATATTATCGTTGGGCCCGAAAACCCGGACTATACACCGCTGAACCAGATTTCGCCCGATTTGCGGAATGCGCTGCTGACGTCGGAAGATTATAACTTCTTCACACACAGCGGTTTCAACGAAAAAGCATTCCGGGTATCTATTGCGACCAACTTCAAGGAAAAATCATTCAAGCGCGGGGCCAGCACGATTTCGATGCAGTTGGTTAAAAACGCATTTCTGAGCCGAAATAAAACGCTCTCGCGTAAGGTTGAAGAAATCCTGATTGTCTGGCTCATCGAAAACGAGCACATCATTCCAAAAGAACGGATGTATGAGGTGTACCTGAACATTATCGAGTGGGGTAAAAATATTTACGGCATTGGTGAAGCCGCCCGTTATTATTTCGCCAAAAGCCCGGCCGATCTCAGTTTAGGCGAAAGTATTTTCCTCGCATTCGTTGTGCCAAGACCTAAAGCGGCCCTGAACTGGTTTATTCCCGGTGGAACACTTCAAGTCCGTAATGTGCGGGGCTACTTCAAACTCATTGGCCGTATTATGGCCCGACGTGGCTTAACCGCTCCCGACTCTGGTGCGTACGGTTTCTATGATGTTAGACTGCGCGAAGGTTTACGCAGGGAAGTAGCTCCGGTAGATTCGCTGTTCCAGGGTGATAGCCTGATGACCGACCCAGCCGATGCCACTATTGATGAGGAGGATGAAGGGGGGAACGGTATTGGCAACTTCTTCCGTCGATTATTTAAGGGCAAAAAAGCGGACGAAAATCGTAGCAACGACGAACAGCCGACCGTTCAGCCGGAGCGCCGTGCCACCGACCGTCCTGAACCACTTCCAAGCGAACCTGTGCTGGCTGATACAGTCAAAACCCACAAGCAATTACGGCAGGAACGACGCGAACAGAAACGGCGGGAGAAAGAGGCAAAAAAGGCGCTGGAAACCAACACCCAATAAGAATTTGACTTATGAAAGGGCTTTTTAAACTTTTACTGTTTGTGCTTTTGATTGGTGGTATTGTTCTCTATGTCGTTTCCCGACACAACAATACTTCCTTTACACCGCAAACAATTGACTTGACTGTTGACTGCTCAGATTTGGAAAATGTTCTGGTAACCTCAACGGTTAACGTTGTCGTTAAGAATCTATCGTCTCGTTCGCACAATGATGTGTCCGTAAAAATCGTAGCCTTCGATGAAGCAGGAAAAGTTTTGAAAGAAAAATACACGACATTTTCCCGGACGCTTTCGCCCGATAGCAATTTCGACAAGCCCGTTACCCTACCCGCCGAAACCAAGCGTTGTGACTGTAAAATAGTGAGTTCACATCCGCTTTAGTAGCACTCATCTACCTTCCTGTAATCGTTACGGCTTTTTGCAGATAAGCATCTTTATCAAGTTGATCGAGCAGGAAAGCCACAACATCGGCCCGACTGATACGCGGGAAAGAGAATCGGGGAAATGGCAGATGCTCGCCAATTCGACAATGACCTGTGACAGGCCCATCGGTAAGACGGGTTGGGCGTGCAATGATCCAGTCTAGATTGCTTTCCCGAATGGCTTGCTCCTGTTTTTCTTTCTCGGCAATTACCCCACTCAACAGCGTTTTGATGATCAATTTACTGGGTAGTGGTGCCTCTTCGTAACTCGTTCCTACACCCAGCGACGACACAACCAACAACCGCCGAACGCCAACATGCATCATGGCGTCAATTAAATTAATCGTGCCATCAGCCACGGCTTTATCTTCCTGACCGGGCCTGCTACCAAGTGCACAAAACACGACATCCTGTCGCCGAACGGCTGGCAACAACGTCTCCGGCTTTAACACATCGCCGGTTAAAACTGTCAGATTGGGGTGCTGAATAGAAAGTTTAGCCGGATCGCGCGCAAAGGCCGTTACAAAATGACCCCGTTGAAGTGCCTGTTCTATAGCCTGACGACCTGTACCGCCAGTGGCTCCTACGACTAATAGTTGCATAAAAATAGCTGGTTTTAGTACAAGTATAACCTAAAATCAGCTGCTCAGGTTTTCTAAAAAAACACACGACTATTACAAGTCCAGTAAATCGGGACGCCGTATTCGTGTTCGCTCCAATGCCTGTTCGTGCCGCCAGTCGTCAATTTTGGCTTCATGACCTGACAACAGAATATCGGGTATACGATGGCCTTCAAACTCGGCCGGGCGCGAGTATACAGGTGGAGCAAGTAAGTTGTCTTGAAATGAGTCGGTTAAGGCCGATGTTTCGTCGTTCAATACGCCCGGCAATAAACGAATAATGGCGTCTGACAAAACACAGGCAGCCAATTCTCCGCCCGATAGTACATAATCGCCAATACTGATTTCTTTTGTAATAAAGAGTTCGCGAACGCGCTCATCAACGCCTTTGTAATGCCCGCAGAGAATAATCAGATTTTGACGTAACGACAGTGTATTGGTCGTTTGCTGATTGAGTCTTTCGCCGTCCGGTGTCATGTAAATAACCTCATCGTAAGTCCGTTCGGCTTGCAACGCCCGGATGCAACGGGCAATCGGTTCAATTTGCATGACCATACCCGCGCCACCGCCAAAAGCATAGTCGTCCACACGCCGATGTTTGTCGGCGGTATGGTCGCGCAGGTCATGCACAACCACCTCTACATAACCTCCCTGCTGCGCCCGTTGGAGAATCGAGTGTGCAAAAAAGCTATCCAGAAGCCGGGGCAGGCAGGTAATGATATCAATCCTCATCCGTATCGTCCGGGCTGCTGTCAGTTTCGTCGCCGTTCCCTTTCAATGCTTCGGGGCTTCCATCGGCTTTATCATTTTCTTCCATGTAAATCTCCAGCAATCCGGCTGGCAGAGCTACATTGAGCTTCTGGTTGGCACGATCTACTGTCCGAACGATGTCGCTGTTGATGGGAATCAGCACTTCTTTACCCTGATAATCCATCGCAATCAGATCTTGTGCATTCATTGCGTAAACACCCTGCACAGTACCCAATTCGCCTTCTTCGGCATCAACAATCTGATAACCAACGATTTCGTGAAAGTAAAACCGGGTTACATCTGTGATTGGTTCTAAGTTCTCCAAGGGCAAGTATGCCCCACAATTGATAAGCCGCTCGGCTTGCTCAATTGTGTCTACATCGTCGAAAGCAATGATAGCGCGGCTACCTTTTACGATAGCGATAGACTCGATGAAATACGGAATGAGATCGCCTTTCACTTCCAGCAACACCGATTCCAGATCGGCGTACTCGGCCGCGTTATCAACATCTAAAAAAAGCACCAACTCACCACTAACGCCGTGCGTTTTGGTGATATGTCCTACCTGGTAACAATCGTCTTTAGTCACAGTATTGGTATGTAAAAAGAGCCTGCTCAACTACGAACAGGCTCTTCATTAACAGTTTCGTCGGACCGCCGAAGCAGAGCCGGTCGAAAAATTATTCCGCAGCCGGAGCGTCCGTTGTGGATTTCTCTTCGGTTGCCGGAGCGACTGCTTCAACAACAGGAGCGACTTCGGCTTCAACAGCAGGAGCGACTTCGGCTACTGGCGTTTCAACAGCAGGTGTTTCGGCAACAGGAGCAACTTCGGCAGCAGGTGCTTCAGCTACCGGAGCTTCTTCAACTGCGGGAGCAGGAGTTTCTACTGGTGCAACTTCGGCAACAGGTGCTGCTTCTACTACAGGTGCAGGCGCTTCCACTACGGGAGCTACTTCAGCAACAGGAGCAGGTGCTTCTACTACAGGCTCTTCTACCTTGTTTTTCTTAGCGATAGCTTCGGCACGAGTTTCGTTCACTTGCTTCTCAGCATCCAGACGAGCAGCACGATTCTGCTCTTTGGTTTGAGTTTTAGTGTCGGCAACACCGGCCTTACGGGTTTCTTTCTCGCCTTTCCAGATGGTGAATTTATCATCAGCCTGATCCTGGGAGATAGCCCCTTTATTTACGCCTACTTGCAGGTGTTTGCGGTACATGATGCCTTCGTGCGACAATACCGAGCGAGCGGTATCAGTCGGCTGAGCACCAACCATGAGCCAATAAACGGCCCGGTCCGACTTTAATACGACCGTCGAAGGGTCGGTATTGGGGTTGTACGAACCGATTTTTTCGATAAACCGGCCATCGCGAGGTGAGGTTGACTCAGCTACTACGATGTCATACATCGCCATTTTCTTGCGTCCACGACGCGCTAAACGAATTTTAACAGCCATTTGTGCTTGCTTAGTTTTGATGAGAGACGCGCTCCCCTGTAAAACGTGGCCGCAAAGGTACAAAAAAGATTCTGTTAGATAATGCTTATTCTTTTAAATAGTTGTAGGTGTATTCGTTGACGCTAAACATCAATCAATACACCTACATGAATAACCCTTTACAATACGAGTCTATAAGCCGGGTTCTGTCCTCCGGTTTGCATCGGATGGCTTATCATTTATCTGGGATGGTCGTCACCGGCCACCTCGTTCGACCTACCCGCGTCGGCATCCGAACCGTTCCCGGCTGGGATTGGTCCGAAACGGAGACGAGCCGCCCCACGTCCGACGCTTATTTGGTCTTTCAGCCCCTAAGGTTTATCCTGCCCCGCTGGTTGCCCAGCGGGCGGTAGGCTCTTACCCCACCTTTTCACCCTTACCTTTCGGCGGTATATTTTCTGTGACACTGGCTGTCGAACGGTCGTTCCCAACCGCCCGCCTTCCCGTTAGGAAGTAGGGTGCCCTATGCTGCCCGGACTTTCCTCGCCCAATTACTCAGACGCGATAAGCCGACTCGTATCGCTCAGGGAGGGCAAAGGTACACAGTTTCGGTGGTGGTGGTTTCTTAAAACCGACACTATTTTCAAGTGCATCTGTTTTAAGAAACCACCACTACGCTTACAGCACGCCTGTCTCTATTGTAATCCTTCTACTTTAACCTCAATCCGGCCGTGGGCCATCACTACGGCCAGCATAGCGGTGGGGGTCAGATAAACCTGATCGGGTTTGATTTCGTCGATTCGCCCATTGATGGTGACGCCTTTGACAATCTGATTATTTTTGAGCCGTTCCTGCAACAGTTTCTGCATATCGGCGAGTTGGCTGCCAATCGGAATAGTAAACTGTTTTTCAAGCGTTCGGGCGAAGGTTCCTTTTAATAACCAACTGGCTGACTGTTGCAAAACGTTTTTTGTATCCAGATCATATTTCAAATCCTTTAACGAAATTGTCTGATCGTGAGCATCGTAATAGGGTCGGCCACGCAAGTAAATGTCGCCCGTAATAGTCCCTTTGAGTCCGGCTTTGATAATGAGATTATCATTCTGACCGTACATTTCCATATTCGTGACGGTGATCGTATAGCGATTTTCGCTAAAGGAAAACGACTTCCCGACAAATTCGTCGGCTGCGAGCTTAGCCGCTTCCTGATAGCTGGCCTCACTGAGCAAGCCAATCTGAAAATCGTCTTTTACCTGCGAAACCACCGTCAGGTCGGGGAGCGACACAGCAGGATGAACCTCTGGCTTTGCACCGGTCGTTGTGAGGGCAAAGCCTTCAATGCCAATCGTTGCGCGGATGACCCGCCCCTCAAAACGCAGAGGAGTCATGAGCACCCGTTTGGGTACTACCTGTAAATAAGTCCGGTATTTTTCGGACAGTAGATAAGGTTCCCGCAAGATATTCCAGGCTTTCAAAACAGGGGTCCGGATGTCTATATTTCGACGAACCTGCTGATCAATTGTCTTCGTGATACTGCCTAAGTTCTTGTCAATCAGCCGTCCAACGATATTAGTTATTGGAATAGTAAAGCCTATGACACTCACCGTTGGCCGACGTACCCAACCGTAGCCATCGGGTTCGGTATGGGTATTAACGGACCAGTCGGCGTCGAGGTCAAATTTCGTTTTAAAGCGCAAATCAATCTCGAATTCCGTTTCTTTATACTGGGTAAAACCCAGCACAGAAACGCCCGCTTTTACCCAGATACGCAGCGGCACTGTGAAATGAAACAGGCTGTCCTGCGCATTAACGAGGATCGTACCGCGCTTCCAGACTTTAGTCATGAACTGGTCACGGTCATTATCGTCCAGGCTATTATCCTCGTAAATCAGGCCGTTGACTTGCGCATTTATTTGCCGCTCAACATCACCTAATGCAATAGATACGGGTACGTGAGCCGTAGACAAGAAGCGTTCATTTCGAACTTCCATTTCGGTGGTGTTATAGACTTCTTTAGGAGCTTTGGGATTCAGACGATTGGTTGACGTCTGACATCCAGACAGCATAAATACCCAAAAAAGCAAAGCCAGCCAATTTTGGATCAACCTATTATTGATAAACAACGGCTTACTTAATTGTAACCTTCGTGGCACCATAGCCAAACTTCTGTTTCTGAGCGTCTTCAAAAAATTTAACGTTCGGGTGATGGCCTAATCGCTTATGCAACTCCGTGCGTAGGGAGCCACTGCCAAGACCGTGAATAAATGTAATCTCGTTCATACCACTGGCGACGGCATTTTCGAGCGTTTTCTCAAATGTGTCGAGTTGAAATTTCAGTAACTCAGCCGGATTTCGGTTGCCGGTTCCCTTGGGCAGGAGTTCCTCAATATGCAGGTCAACGACCGCCGTTGGCCGTTCGACCGAAATAGCATCTGCGTCGGAATTAGGTTTAAACATTTCTGCTCTGAGATCCTCCGCGTTGATACGCTTTGGCTGGGATTGTGTGCCGGGATTTTGTCCAGCCCGATTACTGGTAGGTGCTGTCGGTTGCGGCTGATCAATACTTTCAGCGTCCAGTTGGGTCAGGAAACCGGGTTGATTCAATACGGGAACGGTTGTTTTGTCCTTAAAAAATGTTGTTGCCCGCGCTTTGAACCGTTTCACCAATGGAGTTCGTAATGACGACTTTCCGGCCCGGAACCAAAGCCCTTGCACCACAAATGTCGGCCAGTTTTCGAACGTAGCATGCGCATAGAGGTCATTCATTTTTTGCTGCGATTTAGGTTTCAGCATGCCACTATGGATCCCTCGAAATTGTACTCCTCCACTGGCCCCTGCCGACTCTTCACCCAGCACATACGGAAACTCCCAATCGGTATTGTTAATCAGATGCAGTGTATACTCCCGGTCGTTGATCGCCAGAAACGCCAGATAAATTCCCTGATTAGACAAGATGGCTGGCGCCGATGGAGTTACCGTTTTTTGAGGGGCAAACGTGCTGGTTTTGAGCAGTCGTTCAGCCTCTAAAGGCGAGACAGGAACCAGTTCCGACCGCATGACCGGAATCCTGAAACCGTCTTCAATTTCAATTTCAATCATGCCGCCGGGTAAAAAGCGTGACACGACACCCTGTTCTTTTGCCCGAAGTAGCCGGACTTTATCACCAATATTCATGATCTTCGATACTCAGTTATTAC
>JANXVQ010000161.1 GCA_025351545.1 Spirosoma sp. | reverse complement strand
CAATTAGAACGAGAGGTCTTGGCTTGGGCGGCTGAGCGCAACCAGCGCTCGGTTAAAATCACCTGGCAATTCACCGTTAGTCAAGCTTGAGAGACCTTAAACAGGGGCTACACAAAGGTTAATTCAGTCAATAAAAAATACCATAAAACTTAAATTACAGTGTACTAATGCGTTCATCATTTGTAAACCCGGTTTCTGAAAATCAAACTACACAAAAGCTAGTATGAAAGAGTACCTATTAATGTTAACGCGAATTAAACACGTTGCCGGCACTATAATGCTGGTATCGTCTCTGGCGCTATTGCAGTCCTGCGGTTCTGATGATAAGAAGAAATCTCGCACCGAAGACGCCCTCGAAAAAACAGGCGATGCTGTTGCTGCTGATGCAAAAGATGCAGCTAACAAAGCCAAAGCAGATTTGAAGGAAGCCGGTGAAAAAGCAGATGCTAAATCGGACGAAGTGGCTACTGACTTTAGACGCGAACGGGACGATGTAGTGGCTAAAATGAATGTCCAGAAGGATAAATTAGATGCAAAAATTGCCGAATTGAAAGAGAAAGCCAATAATCAGAGTGATAAGGCTAAAATCGAAACGGAGCGTCAGAAATCAAAACTTGAAGTGGAACGCAAAGAAATGGGTAAGGATATTGATAAGGCTAAAAACGCAACGGCTGATGCCTGGAAAAACGTAAAATCGGGCTTTAAGCAGGCGGGCCATGAACTAGGCGACGCCTTTGACAAAGCAGGCGATAAACTCAAGAGAAATAACAACTAATTTTTGCATTCTTTTGTGCAATATCGACAAAGTGCCGACTCTCCTACAAGAGTCGGCACTTTTTTTGTTTAGGGTAATGTAGAGCCTTTTCCTCACATTTGAGGATAGATGTACAGTTACTACTTGTATTCCAACGGGGAAAATTGTTATTTTGCGGGCTAAATTGACTGTTAAAAAGCGAGATGTCTGTCATTAATAAGATCAGAGAACGTTCGGGACTGGCTGTTGGTATTATTGCCGTCAGCTTGATTCTGTTCATTGTGGGTGGTGATTTGCTCGGCGGCCGTAGTTTGCTGTTCGGCGGAAACCAGCAGGAAGTAGGTGTGATTGCTGGTCAATCCATTGAATACCAAGAGTTCAATGCGAAAGTAGACCAGCTCCGGGTCCAGTTTGAGCAACAAAGCGGGCGGCCACCTGTCGATCAGGATCTGGCCCAAATCCGTGAGCAAGCCTGGAACCAGATGTTATTCGAAATTGCCTACCAAAAAGAGTTCGACAAACTTGGCCTTAAGGTTTCGTCTGAAGAACTCGTAGACATGGTACAGGGAAATAACATTAGTCCCGCCGTGCGTCAGGCATTTACGAATCCGCAGACGGGCGTGTTCGACAAAAGTTCAATCATCAGCTACCTCAAAGGGTTGAAAAACCTGCCTGCTCAACAGCAGGCTTCCTGGGCTAGTTTTGAGAAGAACCTGAACTCCGATCGGCTACGTACTAAATACGAAAGTCTGATGCGGCTGTCGGTATTTGCTACTACTGCCGAAGCGCAAAAAGAATATCAGGCGCAGAATGCAAAAGCTAATGTGGAATTCCTGTTTGTACCTTACTACGCCATCAATGATACGACGGTGAAAGTAACGGATACTCAATTACAGGATTACCTGACGAAACACAAAGATGAATATCCTGGATCAGATAGCCGCTCGATCCAGTATGTGACGTTCTCGGTAGCGCCTTCTAAAGACGATAGCGCAGCATTATATAATCAGATCAAGTCGTTGGCTCGTGGGTTAGGTGCGGCTACGAACGATTCGACGTTTGCTCAGCAAAACAGCGACGTTCGAGTACCGCTCTACTTAACTGCTGGTGAAATGCCGGAGCAACTTCGGGCATCTATTCCAACGTTCTCGTCGGGCGGCATCTATGGCCCCTTCCGTGAAGGCAACACGTACTTTATTTATAAGTACGGTGGAACAAAGAAAGACACCAGCTTTACGGCTCGTGCCAGCCATATCCTGATTCAGACGAAAGGCCTGGCCGATTCTGCCAAAGCCGATGCCCGTCGCCGGGCCGAAGGTATTCTGAAACAGATTCAAGGCGGTGCCAGCTTTGAAGCCCTTGCCCAAACGAACAGCGACGATGGGTCGCGGTCGGTTGGTGGTGACTTAGGGTACTTCAAAAATAATGGTCAAATGGTAAAACCTTTTGAGTCGGCCATATTTGGGGCTACATCGGCCGGGTTGATTCCCCGCCTGGTTGAAACCGAATTTGGTTACCATATCATTAAGGTTACGCAGCCTAAAACAAACGTACTTTATCGTATAGCGGCCATTGGCAAATCAATTACGCCAAGTCAAATAACGCGTGACGATGCTTTACGTAAAGCAGATCAGTTTGCATCGGACGTGCGGACAAAGGAAGCGTTTGATGCGAAGATAAAGGAAGATAAATCGCTGGTTGTTGCTACGGCAGACCGGCTTCCAGAAGGGGCAAATCAAATTAATGCCTTAACGGGTTCAGAGGTTCGGCAAATTATTCGGTGGGCGTTTAATGACAAAACAGATATCAATGCTGTTTCTGAACCGTTTGAAGTGGGCGATCAGTATGTAATTGCTGTGCTGACCAACAAAACGGCTAAAGATAAAGTAGACGTAAGTGATTTCCGGAGTGAGCTAACGGCTAAAGTTCGTAACGAACTGAAAGGCGAGCAAATCATTGCCAAACTTGGTAATGCTACTGGCTCTCTCGAAAGCATTGCTCAAAAATATGGTGCCGGTGCCTTGGTTGAAAACGTTGATGATGTCAATCTGGCCACAGGCTTCCTGCGTAGTGCAGGCGTTGATCCAGTTGCTTTAGGGAAAGCATTCGGTCTGAAATCTGGTAAGCGTACAAAACCTTTTGTTGGCGAGGGTGGCGTTTTAATCATGGAAACAACCACGCTAACTCCAGCGCCAACCGTTGCTGATTATGCGCTGTACAAAACGCAAATCCAGCAAAACAATACGTCGAGAATTGGCTTCTATATCAACGAAGCGATTAAAGACGCTGCGAAGGTTGAAGACAAACGGGCAAAGTTTTATTAGTAGTTAGTTGAAGATTTCTCAATAAAAATGCCCTCGTCTACTTGGCGAGGGCATTTTTATTGAGTGAGCATTTACAAAGCCACAACATGTTTCCTATCCGTGTACTTGCTTTTGTAAGTACATTATCATTTTAGCCAATGCCTGGGCACGATGGCTGATGAGACCTTTCTCATCAATACTCATCTCTGCAAATGTGCGGTCATGTCCATCCGGCAAGAAAATTGGATCATAGCCGAAGCCACCGGTGCCGCGTGGTTCCGTTAGAATCCGGCCGTCAACAATCCCCTTAAATTGATGCTCAACCGGTACGGCGTCCCGGCCCTGTAATACCAGCGTAAATACCGTAATAAATCGCGCTTTTCGGTTCGTCTCTACCGCCAGGTTATTAAGCACTTTCTGAATATTCTTTTCACTATCCCGGCTGCCCGAGTAAAAGGCCGAATCGACGCCCGGTTCACCGTTCAGCGCATCGACTTCCAGACCGGAGTCATCGGCAAAACACGAAACGCCGAAATGAGTCCATACGTAATCTGCTTTCTGGCGTGAGTTGCCGGGAATAGTACCAGACGTTTCGGGCAACTCATCAGTACAACCAATATCACGCAGGGTTTTAAGCTTGAATGTTTGGCCGAGCCGGTTAGCGACTTCGTCTAGTTTATGTTGGTTATTTGTAGCAAAGCATAGTTCCATAATAAACAAAAAAAGCCGTTTACAGCGATAACTGCAAACGGCTCTACTAAAATAAACAGGGAAACGAATTAACGACTTGGCTGTGGCATACCTGGAGGGCCTTGCTGACCACCAGGTTGCCCTTTCTGAATGTCGAGCAGATCGATATCGAACAATAATACAGAGTTTGGCGCAATACCCTGATTACCACGAGGGCCGTAGGCCAGCATCGAAGGAATAATCAGCGTGGCTTTCTCGCCCTTATGCATCTTGCTGACACCCTCTTCCCAACCCGGAATTACCATGCCAACACCAATCTGGAATTGAGCCGGTTTCCCACCGGATTGTGGATTGCTCCGCGAACTGTCGAATACTTTACCGGTCAACAGTTTGCCCGTATAATGTACCTGTACCACATCGCCCTTTGAGGGCGTTGGCCCGCTGCCGGGTTGTGTCACGACATAGTATACGCCCGATTCTGTTTTCTGAGCTTTACCGGCCAGACCATTCTTGGCGATATAGTTTTCGATAATTTTGGCATCAATTCCCTTCTGCTTTTCAAAATCAGCAGCCTGTGCTTTTTTGTACTCCTCTTCCGTTTGTACATTTAACACTTTCACCGCAATGCCAATATCTGTGCCTTTTAGCACGCCCGGTGGCAATGGTTGCATAGCCCGCGTGAAGAGTGAATCGGCAGGAACGTAGAATGTAGCGCTATCACCTTTACCCAACAAGGTCAGACCTTCTTCGTAAGAGCCTTTAAAGGGTGGAACTTGTAACAGCATCTGAAACGGCGCGCCTTCTTTGTGGGTATCGCGCAGAACAGAATCTTTGTTATTCATTAGGGTGAGGTGCAATGTCAGAATGTCGCCGACTTTGCCCTTACGGCTAGCTTCGGTTTGTTCGTGAATTGTGTACTTTAGGCCGTTATCCGTCACCTGTTGGCGGTTTTTACCGCAGGCCGCTACAATAGCGACGAGTAGGGCGGCTTTCCCGAAATTTTTAAGAGACATGAGAAAATACTGGTTTGTACTGATTGTAAAAATTGGAGATATAAGACACTAGAAGAAGAATAACTAATTGAGTAGTAATATTTTGTTCTACTTCTCTTACGTTACATCCTTTTTTATTAAACTGTTTCCAGCAGTAGTTGCTGGTACTCGGGTAATACGGTTAATAATTTCTGTTCTGTTTCGGCAAGAGAGCGTTTCGACCGCCCGCCCGCTGCGTTTCGGTGACCTCCTCCGTCGAAATGCTTACTAGCCAGGTCACGTACCGAAAAATTCCCGATTGATCGAAATGACATCCGTATCTCATCGTTCCGATCAATCAAAATTGCCGCCATCACTACACCTTCTACAGCCAGCGCATAGTTCACCATGCCTTCTGTATCGCCCGTTTTAGAGCGATACCGTTTCAGTTCGGTGTCGGTCAGGGTAATATAAGCGAACTTATATTCAGGCAGAACTTTTAGCTTTTCGTTTAGTATGTAGCCAAGCAATCGAAATTTATCAATTGTTACATTATCAAAAATACGCCGGTGAATGCTGCTTACATCAATCTTAAGGTCTACTAACTCAGCCGCCATACGATGAACATTGCCCGTTGTGTTCGAGTGCCGGAACGAACCTGTATCCGTCATCAAACCCGAATATAAACATTCGGCGATCGGGACATCAATCAACGATTGATCTCCCAGCTCAACAATGAGTTGAAAAACTAATTCGGCCGCTGCTGCTGCGGTTGGGTCCCAGAGCGCAAGGTCGGCAAATGATTCCGGTTCGAGGTGGTGATCAATCATAATCTTGCGAGCACGGGATTGGCGCACCATAGGCCCCAATTCACGAATGCGGTCAAGACTCGAAAAATCAAGACAGAAAATAACGTCTGCTTCATCAAACAACTGGCTTACCGATACGCGTAGTTTTTCGTCAAACGCAATTACGCCGTCATTACCGGCCATCCAGTGTAAATTCTGGGAATATTCGGTTGGTGTAATAACTGTTACATGGTGGCCTTTTTTGCGAAGGTAGCCCGCCAGTCCCAGCGATGAACCCATTGCATCGGCATCGGGATTCTGGTGAGTTGTAATTAGCACGGTCTGTGGGTGTCCGATAACCGCGCCAATTGCTTCAATATCTTGCATATACAAATGGCCGGGGCCAAAGTCGAAACCCAAAAGTACGAATAATACTAATTCCGATTGACGATTTGCGAATCGTGTCCGGTAACTTTGCCAACCTTTGTGTGTATCGGGCCTATGTTGACCCTGTACCAGGGGTACTTACGTAGGACCTGGCAAGGCATTTAAACTGTAAAACCTTACATTTGCGCCCGGCCCGCGTAGGGCGGCTTACGCAGGGCGACCCGTGTAGGAAAATGAAATTTGAATAAAAAGACTTATAATGGCAACGAACCGAACGTTCACTATGATTAAGCCCGATGCTGTAGAAGCGGGGCATACAGGCGCAATTATCAAGATGATTGAAGAAGCGGGTTTCCGTGTCGTAGCAATCAAAAAAACGCAGCTAACTGGCGAACGCGCTGGTCAATTCTATGCAGTACACCGCGAACGGCCGTTCTATAATGACCTGCGTAGCTATATGTCATCGGGAGCAATTGTTCCGATGATTTTAGAAAAAGAAAACGCTGTCGCTGATTTTCGTAAACTCATTGGTGCTACTAATCCGGCGCAGGCCGAAGAAGGCACTATCCGTAAATTGTACGCTAAGTCTATCGAAGCCAACGCAGTTCACGGTTCTGATTCAGACGAGAATGCGGAGATCGAAAGTAGTTTCTTCTTTGCTGCTACCAATCAATACTAAAATTGAACCAGGATTTATGTAAATGCCATAACTCCATCAGGAATCACAGGCATTCATATAAATCCTGGTTTAATTTTTTCGTAGTATTTGCAAAACTCCTTTAATGCGCACACGTCGCACTTCGGCGACCGTGCAGGACAAACATAACGGCCATGTAGAATAAGCCAGTGGTGCGCTTTCGGAACGTATTGTTTCGGAATATGGGCCATAAGGGCTTTCTCGACAGCTAGTGGCGTGGTGGCCGTTAAAGGGGCCAGCCCAAGCCGGTGCGACACGCGAAATACGTGTGTATCGACAGCCATAGTCGGCTCATTATAAACCACCGACAAAATTACATGGGCTGTTTTGCGGCCCACACCCGGTAATGTCTGTAATTCTTCTACCGTTGCCGGAATCTCTCCCCCAAATCGATTCATCAGCGTATTGGCCATACCGACCAAATGTTTCGCCTTGTTGTTAGGGTAGGATACACTGCGAATGTAGGTGAATACCTCATCGACTGAAGCTGCTGCCAGCGATTCTGCCTCTGGAAATCGTCCAAAAAGGGCGGGTGAAATCTGATTAATTCGCTTGTCAGTGCATTGGGCCGATAAG
>JANXVQ010000736.1 GCA_025351545.1 Spirosoma sp. | reverse complement strand
TGGCCGTTGGCCGGGTGATCTTTCGGCACTTCAGGAAACAGTTTATGAAAAAATGGGCTGATAATGCGGGCCAGAAAATTGATAGCTCCCGCTTTTTCGCCGATGTTAAGTAATCCTAAAAAAAACGTCATTACGCCCGCCAACGGTAGAGCAATGTCCATGACGGCCACTTTCGATGAATCGAATAAGCCCTCAACAATGATTTTAAAGATTTCGGTATCGCCCAGAAAAATCAGTTTAGCCAAGGCAACAATAAAGGCAACAATGAAGAAAGCAACCCAAATATAGTTTAGTGCCATTTTTTAGTGGTTGGTGGCCGTAATCGACGGTTAGTTGGTAGTTTCGCCATCAATATTCATCATTTGGTCATCAATAAGCAAAACATCATGCGCTTCTTCACTCTTCTTTTAATCACTCTTTCACCGTTTAGCGGCCCGATTTCCCCCTCGTTCGCCCAGCCTAAAGTTGAACAAGCCATGATAAAACAAGGGCTTGTTGATGTGCATAAAGTTGACCCGACAATTCTGGTTGATCTCAAATATTCGACTACCGACAATTTCGTTGGCAAAGACGTTTATGGTGATCTTACGCGGGCTTACCTGCAACCGATGGCCGCCAAAAAACTCGCAAAAGCCAGTAAATACCTGCAAGTTCACCACCCCAACCTTCGACTGCTGGTGTATGATGCTGCCCGCCCCCGCTCGGCACAGTGGAACCTCTGGAACGCGCTGCCCAATTTACCCGAAAATGAACGCCAGAAATATGTAGCTGACCCACGCAAAGGGTCTATTCACAACTACGGCTGTGCCGTCGATTTAACCGTTGCCACAAAAGATGCGGAACCGTTGGACATGGGCACCAAATACGATTTCTTTGGCGAACTGGCGTATCCATCCCGCGAAGAAAAACTGCTCAAATCAGGCAAGTTAACGCAACAGCAACTAGACAATCGCCAGATTCTGCGTACGGCTATGCGGCAGGCGGGTTTCAGTGCTATTGAGTTCGAGTGGTGGCATTTCAACGCGCTATCCCGGGAGAAAGCAAAAATGGCGTTTCGGATTGTGGACTAATGGCCACTTATGTTTGAGTCGGCTAAGCAATGCCCATCGCCATTAGGGCTTCCAGAAAAAGTTGGTTAATAGTGTGTTATTAGAACTGCCCGGAGCAACGCTAAAAGCGTGGGAGTCTATCCATCAAGCCTGTCTTTTTTCTTCATAAATGTACTTGAGCCTCTACTCTATTAAGGCTAGCTAAGGAGCTTGGGCCTGTTTAGGGATGCCCTTGCAGGGGGTTTGAAAGACCAGTCAAAATTGTTTTTTAGTAGACTTTTTAGTCCTAAAGTCCCTGAAGGGGACTTTGTCTGAACACGCGCAAAGTCCCCTTTAGGGCAGGGCTGTTAAGTGCTGATTTTAAGGCCGGTACGGGCGTGGTAGGATTATAGTAAACGATTGCCATCGGACTAAAACCGGTTAGCTGGCTATCATAATGAAGGAAAAAGCCCTGTTTGTACGTTTCCTGCAAATGTCTTCCAATTACGTCCAGTACAAGTCTGTTTGCTTCGTCAGCAGCTAACGTGTAACGTATTGAAAGTGCTTTGTGTAAATCTATTGCTTTCCCCAAAGACAGCAAGTCAAGAGTTTGTATCAAGTACGTATGGGTTTATAAACGGCATTGCTAACCCGGAAAATAGGCGCATTCCAAGCAATGAATGGGCCGATAGAGGGGGCAAATGTAAGGCTTACATCACCCGATTGGATAGCGTTGATCTCAGCCAAAAGCGGCTGATTTACACCCATAAAAAGGTATGAACCAGCCGCTTTGTTGTCGTTAAAATTCCGTATGCTTAGCTTAACTCAAGGCATTCCGGCAAAAGTCCACGCATTTTTTCACTTCGGCTACCGAGTTTGATCCGGCGGGTATTTGGTATTCTAATTCGACCGTAGCCGGGAAGGTGTATTTCTGCTCGCGCATCAGCTTCAGCACCGGAAGTAAAGGCGTATCGCCCTGGCCCCAAGGCAAATTCCCCTTGCCATTAGCCGGTAATTGACGGTCTTTGATGTGCATACTGGCAATGCGGTCATGCTTCTGGCGAATCAATCCCAGTGGATCGGGCTGACCAGCGGCTACATAGTGGCCTAGATCAAAATTCATGGCATTACCCGGCGATTGAGCCAGCGCTGTATCCCAGA
>JANXVQ010000686.1 GCA_025351545.1 Spirosoma sp. | reverse complement strand
CGGCTCCCTTCCCCTGATTAACATCGTGCCGGACGTAGCGAATAAAGGTATCGGGGTTGGTATCGGCGAAAGCCTGAACCTGCGAACCTGTTTGATCGCTGGAACAGTCGTCGACAACAATGATTTCTTTCTGTATTCCTGTTGGCAGGGGAGCCGAAACGACCCGGTGCAGCAAGTGGGCTATTGTGGCCGCTTCATTGAAGGCGGGAATAATGATGCTGAATTTCATAAGTCTACTCCTATTTAAGTGTCGAACGCCGACGAAAGCCATCCGCCAGATTTTCCCCGCGACCTTCAAGGTCATCAAAAAAATAGGGTGTGCAGGGTTTTTCTAGTTCGTAACATCGTTGATCAAATGTATTTTTCCGGGCTATAGGTATCACCACTAACAGGCCGCTTTTCGTAGGGCGGGGCTGGTAGTGAACGCCCTCCGTCTCTAGTTGTCGGTAGCTCAACCATTGAGGCTTTATCAGTGTTTCAGGATTGACTGGCTGTTTCTGATAAATCAGCTTGGCACTAAAAAAAATGAGTAAAAGGCCGATTGTTCCTCTGAGTACCATGCCGTTAGCTATCAATGGCAAACGGCCAAAAAGCGGAATCCAGGGCAGTAACGCAGTCATCCAGATAAAGGCAAAGCCAAATCGAAACTCCGGGGCCTTGGCAAACCAGAAGACAAAACCTGAGACGGCCACAGCATACGCCTGCCAAATTTGGACTGGACGGATACCTGCCCGAATGCCCTGAATGGCCATTACTACGGGTGACAAACAGGCCGCAACAAACACCGGACGGTTTAATTTGTAGTAATACATCGTGGCGGGGCTCCCCTGATCCCGCCACCATATATTCAGCCACCGGGCGGGGGGCCAGGCCAGCTTCGCCGGATCGAAATGAGCTTCGTTTACATGAAATCGTGCCCAAAAGACCACGCAATCTTCTTCAAAATGAACCGCGGATAGTGGTATTTTCCAATCGACAGAAAACAAGTCGATGGCCGGAAAAGGATAGAGTAGATAACCCGACAAAATCACATTTCGGATAAGCCAGGGCACTAGAATGAGCGTGCCCATTGCCACCAACAAGAGTCCTTTTTGTCGACTGATAGCGTGCCGGTAGGTGAATAGAAGGATAGGTAAAAACAATAAAAGAGGGACTGTACCTAATTTAACGGTTATGCATAATAACCCTAAAGCTATCCAAAGAAAAAACCGGACCGGGGTGAGAGCAGACTTCTGGTCCAGCCAGAAAAGAAAAACAAACAGGGGCAGTAAAGTAGCCCAAATGTCTGACGTGGGGGAACTGATTGGATAAAGAAGGTAATACAGAACCAGAACCAGAATTAGCCAATGAAAGAGCCGCAGACCGGGAATCGCTTCGGGAAGCCTAAGCCGATTCAGCATGTAGGTGCCAAATACAAGTAATAGAAATCCATTTAACGGAAACAGGGTTTGACCCAGCACATTCGTTAAGCCGAAGGCAGAGGAAGCCACAAAGTAACTGGAGTTAAAGGCCAGCCGTCCATGAAGGTTGCCTAAGCCGGGAACCGCTCGAAAACGCACATACCATCGGATAGCGGGTATATGATAGAGTCCGCTATCGAAAGATGCTGGTTGTGTGATACTAAAAACGAGTACTGTAATAACCAGTAGCCACCACACGGGTTGGCGTATTACCCGGCTTAAACTCGTGATGGCTGTCTGAAAAGGCCGGTTCGCCAATCGCCAATTTATAAGGCCGGCCAGTAAGAGCAGCAGGGCAACGGCTCGAAAGTCGGCGGGCCAAATTATGGAAACGATCTCCACGACAACCACGACGCCAACCAGACCTGCCAGAATAATTTCCGTTTGGCAAACTGAACTCGTCTGCTCCTTACGACCCAACTGAACAAGGCCAAAACCAATTAGGGATGTTAAACCGTAAATAAGTACCCAACTGGCCAGAAGTAGAATCATTGTACCTGGATGTTAACTTGATTTAAGAGACTGTATGATAGTCTAACGCAATGAGTCGTCAGCCTTCGGCACGTATTCGCAGAAGGCAAATCCGGTAAACAATTCATAGCTAGTTACTATTCATGAACCGGTAAAGCCGCAATGTCAAAATCGTCTCGGGCCGTTTCTTGAAATTATTCAACAGGCTGTCAGTGGCAGCCTCGCCATAGAGCAGAAAGTTGTAGACCCTGTTTTTTCGCACGGAAGCCAGTTGCTCGAACGTGGTCCGAATCGACCAGAACAGAAACATGATAAACCCATATTTATCGCCGTGATCATTTTGAAATACGCGCCGTTCGTTGCGAACCCGGTAATAGTTTTTCCACGCACCGGGCCAGGGGATACCATCACGGTCGACACTGGGCGGATGGTAAAATACCGATTTGGGTACGGTGACCACGGGAAAGCCCATCTTCTGCGCCCGTGTCATGTATTCGACTTCATCACCCCAGATAAACAGCTTTTTATCGGGTACACCAATGGCCTTTATGACCTCCGAACTGATCAGTGTACCGTTGAAAAACGAGGCTACTCCATAGACCAGATCGAAGGGCGTCATATCGGTGACGTTGCGAAATGTTTTATTTGGTTGATAAACGAAGAAGGCCAGTTCGTCTTTTTTCTTGACATTAATAGAAAGACAGTTCTTGATACAGGGGCCGAGATTAGGCGAAATGAGAA
>JANXVQ010000669.1 GCA_025351545.1 Spirosoma sp. | reverse complement strand
GGATAAACGCCTTTTTTATGCCTTGTAACGATATTTATAGTTAAGGTGCATAAAAAAGACCGGGTTAACAGTGATTTAGTCTGTCAACCCGGTCAAAAATTAATTCTTCTTACCGCCCCCTACCGACGAAGCCGGTTGTTTGTCGGCGGCTTTCTTAGCCGCTTTGGCATAATCACCGGCCCGAATGATTGAGATTTTAGCCGGGTCGATGTGTTTCTTCATGGCCGCATTCACCTGTTCCGGCGTAAGGCTTTCCATTTTCTTTTCGAAATCGGCGTCCCAATTCATCGTCCGGTTCAGGTACAGGTAGTTATTGAGCGTACCAGCCAAACCGGGATCTTGCGCCCGCGAAACCATCCGGGATTGCAACAGTCCCGAGCGGGCCGCTTTGATTTCATCGGCGGTAAAGCCCTCTTTTACAACTTTTTCCATTTCATCGCGGAACGATTTTTCCAGTCGATCAGCGTTTTCAGGATTGTAAAAAGCGTAAGTCATAAACATACCCGTTTTGTCGAGTGGATTGGCCGACAGTTGCGAGCCAACGGTATAACTGATACCTTCTTTCTGACGAATCCGGGTGGCTAGACGTGAGTTCAGGAAGCCACCGCCGAGCATGTAGTTTCCTAATACCAAGGCTGGATAATCGGGGTCATCGTCGCGTAGAGGTAAGTTTACAGCCGCCACCATCACCGCGTTCGCTTTGTCGGGAGCCTCAATGGATTGGGCCGTAGGCTTAATGTCATTGTAGACTGAAACTAACCGGCTAAACGGTTTTTTCGCTTTCCAGGTGCCAAATTCATCGGTTACCACTTTCCGAACGGGGGCTTCGTCAAAGTCCCCAACGATTGACATGGTTGCGTTTTGAGCACCATAAAAATCTTTGTGAAACTGCTTCAGTTCGTCGAGCTTAAGCGCTTTAACATCAGCGACATCTTCGTCAGGCGTCGAAACATAGCGGACATCTTCTTTCGGATACGGGTTCATTTGCCGTTGGAAAGCTGTAAACGCTAATGACTGTGGTTCAGACCGTTGTGATTCAATCTGCGCCAGTTGCTCCTGCTTTAGTTTTTCAAACTCATTGGCATCAAAAGCCGGATGCTTAAGTTCATCGCCAACAATTCGCAGCACGGCGGGCAGGTTTTCTTTCGTGGTTTTGATGATTACATTCACCTGGTTGCCACTACCGAATACGTTTACCTGCGCTTTGAGTTTATCGAACTCATCTTTAATCTGCTGACGACTGCGGGTCGTTGTGCCTCTGTCGAGCATCGAAGCCGTGAAAACCGAAATAGCACTCTTATTCATCAGGCTTTTCTGGTCGCCATACCGAATTGTCAGGCGGGCGTTTACTTCATTGCCGCGTGTGGACTTGGGAAGCAGCGCCAATTCAATGTTATTGGGCTGCTCAATCCGTCGGGTGCGACCATCAATATTGGCCGGTGATGGATCGAAGGCTTCGCCACTGGCAATCGCTTCCCGACCCTTATACGTTTTTACTAATGCCTCAACATCGGGCGCTTCGGGAACATCGACACGATCAGGCGTTTGCTCGGGAATGAACAGGCCAACGGTACGGTTCGACGGCTTGAAGTAGTATTTGGCGACGCGCTGCACATCGGCAGGCGTTACCTTTTCGAGCGCATCCCGATAGAGGAAACCAATCCGCCAGTCGCCGGTAGCGATATATTCGCTCAAGGTTCGGCCTAGCCGTTCAACATCCTTAAAACTGATCTCAACATCTTTTAACAGTTTCGCTTTGCCACGGTCAACTTCATCTTTAGTTGGCGCTTTTATCGACACCGAATCCAGCGTACCGAGCAAGGTCGCTTTGGCATCGTCGAGTGATTTATCCTTCAATAATTCGGCGGCAAAATAAACGTAGCCAGGATCTTTGGTCATGAACGAGTATCCATATTCCTGCGAGGCTTTCTTGGTCTCGATCAGCGATTTGTAAAGTCGACCACTTGGCTCGTCGGTCAGGAGGTCAGTTAGCACATCCATTGCCGGATAATCGGGGTGCGAACTTGGCATGATATGGTATAGTGCCGAAACCACTTTCGTGTCGCCCACGCGCCGGAGCACTACATCACGTTCGCCATCCTGAATGGGTTCAATGCTGTATGTAGGCTGTAGTACACGCGTTGGACGGGGAATAGAGCCGAAATATTCGTTGACGAGTTGTAACGTCTTCGCCATATCGATCTTACCGGCTACTACCAGTACCGCATTATCGGGCTGGTAGTATTTTTTGTAAAAAGCCTGTAAGTTTTCGATGGGTACTTTTTCTAAATCGGAGCGGTTACCAATGGTTGATTTGCCGTAGTTGTGCCAGAGGAAAGCCGACGAGACAACACGTTCATTCAGTACATTTTGTGGAGAGTTCTCGCGTATTTCAAACTCGTTTCGCACCACCGAAAATTCGCTTTCGAGGTCACTTTTCTTAATAAATGAATTGACCATCCGGTCGGATTCAAGATCAAGTGCCCACTTTAGGTTTTCGTCGGTTGATGCAAAGGTTTCGAAATAATTGGTGCGGTCGAGCCAGGTCGAGCCATTGGGTCGGGCACCGTGTGAGGTTAATTCCTGTGGAATGTTGGTGTGTTTGGTCGAACCCTTAAAAACCATGTGCTCCAGTAAGTGGGCCATGCCTGTTTCGCCCAACCCCTCGTGGCGGGAGCCAACCAGGTACGTAATGTTAACCGTAACCGTAGGTTTCGACGCATCAGGAAAAAGCAGGACTTTAAGGCCATTTTTGAGATTATACTCAGTAATGCCTTCAACAGATGCACCTTTCGTGATGCCTTCAGGAAGAGCAACGGCCGCTGGCTTATCCTGGGCAGATGAGAAAGTCAGGCTGCCAACCAGTATAGCCGTGGCCAGCGTACCGGCTCGTGTAATAGTGTTACGCATAAAAATAAGATTAGTAGGGTAGTCTAAAACTAATCGTATAATTACGAATAAAGAAATAGACAATCAATGGGTTTTATAGTGACTTAACAAAAATTAGGATGAGCGGTAGTTCCCGCCACGGTAGTCTAGCTATCTGCGCTTACCTAAAGTGTACTTCTTTTGCATTGACAAATACTCCATACGCCCAGTGTGCTCCGGGTGTAGAGCATGCTGGGCGTATGGAGGTTTCTGGAAAAGTCTTTCAGTAACTTATCAGGCACGAAGCGGAGGGAGTTGCGCAACTGATAGACATTACAAAGCCGGACTGTTACAAACAGAGGAGAGCGTTTAAAAATGTCTTGAAAATTTTAGCTATAACTCGTCCGATAAAAATTTCCGGATGGTCTGATGCGGACGTAAGGCCGTAGCTTTACCATTCGTAGCCGGTGCGCCTATTGGCCGATTTTCGCTGACCCGATTGCGGTTACTATTTTGAAGAGACAGCATTTCTTTACGCAACTGTTGTTGTTCTTCGTCACTAAGAACGGTCCGAGTCGCTTCACCCTGTCCATATCCATCGTTGAAGTTGCTGATGCGACTGTCAGTTTGGGCTAGTTTTAATTCGGCCAGTAGCTCATTAAGTTCAGCGGTTATTATTTGGCGTTGCTTTTTCAATTCCTCCAGATTGGGTAGCAAATTAAAATTATGTTGCAACACGTTCTGCTGAGTGCGCTGTTCGGCCAATTCGGTTTCGATCGGTGCTATTTCCTTATCTAAACGTTTCAGTCTCCGGCGTAGCTTCCAAAGTTTAATGTCGGCCTGCAACCACCGAAACCAGAACGCCGATATAACGGGTAAAGCAATGCCCAAACACACGGCTCCCGCCAATGCGAACAGGATTCCACTTAAGACAAAGGATAGCAAGGCCCACGGGCTATTGACGAGGGCCAAATTCAACTCGCTCGATTCGCTCAATTGCTTCTCGATTTTGTCCATCGTAGCCGGACTAAGCACCTGCGTTGTATTGGTTGGATCGGTATTTAGTTGAAGCTGTCGCACCGATTTGTTGATGGCCGCTTTGAGTTGGTCAGTGCGGTACGCTTCGTACCGAAACCAGCCTAATACGGCCAGTGTGAGCACCGCAAATACGGCCAGCGTAATCTTAAATCGTTCGTATTTCCGGCCGTTTCTCACCGGATCTTCCTGATACGGTTTTTCAATAAGTCGGTCATAGGCTGGTTTCAGCAAAATAGAGACCATTGCCAAACCGACGGCAAATGCCCAGGCTTCGTTGGTATCGCGGATATTGAGGGCATAGGCTACAATTTCGTGCGAGATAATAAGATCCCCTGCTAAGAACGAAATCCCGGCGACCAAAAACAGTAGCCCGGCAAAAAGAGAATAGTCGGGTGAAGCTTTGGTTCGGCGTTCGCGCAAACTGGTGCGGTCAGCTTCCACTGCTTGTCGATCATTCTCGCGTTGGCCCAGCTGTTTGGCTAACCGCTCAACCTGAAGTGTGTGCGTTTGCAAACTGGAGAAAGAAGTCCGATTAGCTTCGGTAGCCTCGGCGAGTTGCTCATTAATGGCAATCACCTCCATCCGCTTTTCGTCAATCCGCTCACTGAGCCAGTCAGTGTTGATCTGGCTCGATAAATACCCCTCGTATGTTTCCCGATTAACACCTTCGACACCACTTGTATAGCCGTGCTGGAAGTCTGGTTTGTTGGTTGGCTCCATAATCAATGATTAATAATGAATGATAAATAATGGAGACTTGCCTTCATTGATGAGACGATTATCATTTATTGTTCGTAATTCATAATTAGTTTCCGCTGTTGTTCCGTGAGTCGGTCGCGGAGACTACGGGCGAGTTCGAATTCGCTCATAAATAAATTAACAAGTTCATCGCGCCGGGTGTTCAAGCGGATCATTTCGGCCTGGCTATGGCTGAGGATGTTTATAATGGGCCACTTTTTCGCCCGAATTGCATCAATTTCACAAGTTAGCCGGTCAATTTCGACTTCCCAGGCTGGTAAACTTTGTGCTTTAGTCAATGCTAATTGCTGGTTTGCCTGAATGGTGGCCAGGTCGGTTTGTAGGATGGTTAATGTGCTCAAAAGCAGTTTTCCGGCCAGGAGAAACAGAAAAAAAACAAAGGCAAATAAAGCAATTGCCTGGCTGGCCGACTGCGTTTGCAGAGCCTGAACCAATATAAAAACTGATGCTGCCAGCGGTAAACTAAGTTCTGCCAAAATTCGTCGGCCCGATAGCCGGGCATTCTCTTCATAAAATAACGACGTTTGGCCAAACAAATTGAACATACCCGCCAGAAATACACCCACGGCAATCCAGCGATTCGGAAAAATGGGGTGCAGTGTTTCGTCAATCAAATAGAAATTGCTAACGCACATACCCACCGAAAGCAGTAAGCTTACCCCTGTTCGAATCAGGTTATTTTGTGTAGGCCGTCTTACTTGTAAATCGCTGATCTGATCTCTCAAAGTAGTAATGCGATTCTCTCGCTGCTCAATAAACAGATTGAGTTCGCCGATTTTCTCGGTCTGCCCGTCAACTAATTCGTTTAACGGAGCGGCTTGCCGGGCAAAAAAAGCACGTATTTGAGCGAGTTTCCCATCAGGTCGGGCATCGGAAAGGCCAAATAAAACACCTTCGTCGCGTAGTGATTCCTCATCGGTAAACCAACTCGGCAAGGGTTCAGGTATGTAGGCAGGTGATGAGTTGTGAACAGCGAGCGCGGTTGGCGGTTGGGAAACGGATACTGTAGGAATAGGCATCGGAGCCATAGATACCATCGCATCAATTGGGGCAGGAGACACAGAGTTACGTAAAAAAAAATGGCGAAATCGGTGAAGAAGCGTCATTATCCAGGCCTGACGAAAACGGGATAGTTGGAATAAAATGTCAATGACACAACGGGTTTGACTAAACAAAGGTGCAGGGCTATAGGCTAAAAACCCGCTGTAAAGCACCCCAAAGTCGTTTCTTTAAATCCCGGTCGGCCTCAATGGTGGGCAACGAGTCGGCCATTAAGAAAGTGATTCCTTCAAAGCGAACCGGCGAGTATCGGTCCATCATAATATCGAGATTGATACGCTCGAAGGGCACGCCGAACGTAATAAAATGATTAATGTATTTGCCGCGTAATAACTCTGCAAAATTTATGTCCTGCGCGCCGTGTAAATTCAGCAAATCGACACCATTGACATTCAGGTTAACGGCTTTCAGGATTTTTTCCAGAAAGAGTAGATTACTTGGGTCCAGTTCTTCATCGGCCAGCAACAAGACTTTATGGTTTAGTTGCGGCATTCGGGACTGTTGCTGAATAGGGGGTAAAATTGACGGTGTTGTTGGGCGTGGGGCCGGTTGCGGTAACGGTTCCGGCATTGAAATCAATGTAATTGGTTCGGGCGCGAGTAGCAGGGGCGTTTCCGGAATGCTGTCGGTAAGTAAGCTTTCGACCGTAAGTAGTGTTGCACCCGTCGACAATTCATCTAATTCGGTTAATAGATTTTGGGGGCTATCAGCGGCTACCGAGAGTTGATTCTCCACAAGCTCTTCAACGAGTGCTTGCGTACCTTCGCCCCATGATTCACCTGCCACCCGAAACAGCGTGTCGGTCTGGTATACGGTTTGATAAAAATTCTTAACTGACATAACTGGTAGAATAGCCCCGGTTCATTTTGTCA
>JANXVQ010000608.1 GCA_025351545.1 Spirosoma sp. | reverse complement strand
TCTGAAGCATGTTGAGCCGGAAGCCTACAAAGACATTGCCAAAAAATTACGTGAAACGCGCCTAGCCCGCGACCGCTTTATCGGCCGTTTTATTGAGCCGATTGAAAAAGATCTGGCCGAAACTGGTCTCAAATACATAATAAAAGGTCGGCCAAAGTCGATTTACTCCATCTGGTCTAAATTGAACAAATCGAAAAAACCCTTCGAGGAAATTTACGATTTGTTTGCCGTACGTATTATTATGGATGTGCCGCAGGATGAAGAAAAAGCAGCCTGTTGGCGGGCCTATTCCATTGTAACGGACCATTATAAACCCAACCCCGACCGGCTGAAAGATTGGATCAGCACCCCCCGTACCAACGGGTATGAGTCGCTCCACACAACGGTTATGAGTCGGCTGGGGCAGTGGGTAGAGGTGCAAATTCGCAGCGAGCGGATGAACGAAATTGCCGAAAAAGGCTACGCGGCTCACTGGAAATACAAGGGTAATGACACCCAGACCGGGGCGGGCATTGAAGCCTGGATTAGTCAGGTACGCGACATGATTGAATCGGCGGGAACGGGCGACAAAAAAGCCGCCATTGAATTCGTCGATGATTTCAGGAGCAATCTGTACAGCGAAGAGGTCTTTGTATTCACGCCCAAAGGCGATTTGCAGGTGTTGCAACGTGGTGCTACAGCCCTCGATTTTGCGTTCGATATTCACACCCAGATTGGGGCGCGATGCATGGCGGCAAAGGTCAACAATACCCTTGTACCACTGAGTTATGTCCTGCAAAATGGTGACCAGGTGGAAGTTATCACGTCGAACCGCCAGAAACCCAGCGAAGACTGGCTTCGGTTTGTGGTTACCTCAAAGGCCAGAACCAAGATTAAAGATTTAATTAAAGAAGAAAACAAACGGTTCGTAACCGACGGCCGTGAACTGGTAAATAAGAAACTGCGGGTGCTTCGAATGGAGATGACCAATGAAGTCATTAATCAGTTGCGCGCCTACTTTGGTTCTAAAACCACCGACGATTTTTTCTACCGCATTGGCAAAGGACACATCGATGTTGGCGAGTTAAAGAAGTTCAAGTCGGATAAAGAAGCCAAAGAAAATCGCTCGAATAAACTCAATACCGACACCCTGCCCGACGCTAAGGCGTTTGTAAAGGAGCTGAGGAAAATTCATGGCGAGCGGGCCGATGCCGATATGCTCCTCATTGGTGAGGACATGGACAAGATCGACTACACACTCTCGAAATGTTGCAATCCCATTTCGGGCGACGATGTTTTCGGGTTTGTGACGATCAATGATGGCATCAAAATTCACCGGGTTACCTGTCCTAACGCCGTTGAATTAATGTCTAATCATGGCAACCGAATTATTAAAGCCAAATGGACATCCCAAAAGGAGCTGGCTTTTCTGGCCGGGCTTCGCATTACGGGAACCGACCGCGTTGGCTTGATCAATGATGTGACGCGGGTTATCAGCAATGAACTGCATATTAACATGCGCTCAGTGGCGATTGACTCGAAAGACGGTATCTTTGAGGGAAATATTCGTCTATACGTTCACGATACCAGCCACCTCGAAACCCTGATGCAGAAACTTGAGTGCGTTCAGGGCGTATTTGAGGTTGTTCGGTTCGATTCATGATCGTTTGGCCTATAACGGTTTCATTTTTTCGGCAGGCAAATCCATTACGCCTACTCATAAATAGAAACCGTTAACCTGAATATCCTATTTTTGCACTCTCAATTAATTTGGATCTGGATATGTCTGCTCCGACACAAACAAATTTAGATGCTGCCCAGATGATTTTTCGGGCCTACCTGGAACGGAAGGGCCTGCGAAAAACACCCGAGCGGTTTGCCATACTTGAAGAGATTTATAACCGGCAAGACCACTTCGATGTGGACGAGTTATATATCTCAATGAAAAACAAGAAGTACCGGGTTAGCCGGGCAACGGTCTACAATACATTAGACGTGCTGGTTGACTGCGACTTGGTGACCAAACATCAGTTTGGCCGCAACCTGGCACAATATGAAAAATCGTATGGATTTCGCCAACACGACCACCTAATCTGTACAGACTGTCATAAGGTTATGGAGTTCTGCGACCCGCGCGTCCAGAATATTCAGAACATGGTGGGCGATATGTTGAAATTCAACGTCATGCACCACTCGCTCATTTTCTACGGCTCCTGTACCCGCGACTTTTGCGAAAACCGGGAGGAAATGCTTAAAGAGCGACAGGGTGTAGGTGCGATGCAGGAATAAATAGCTGTTTTTTTCTTATGAAAGCTTACACCGAGTTTGTTGACTTCATCGTCACGCATATAAAGCCAGAAGCAATTGCTGCGTTCAAGGCATCGGAAGAAAATCATGACCTTTTCTACGAATTACTTGGCAAGGAGAAAGCGGGCATTGCTTCTGTAGAGGAACGTAAGTTGTTAGATCAGTTCATGCAAATTGAGCATATCATGCGTATGGCCAAGATCAAATCAAGACAATATGTCGAGAAGTAACGATTATATACCGTTTGGCGTGAGAAGGCTTATTGCCTTTCGGGCAAGCTACATCTGTGAGTATTGCTTGTTGCCTGAAGCGGATTCGTACATCGGTTATGAGGTAGACCACATTATCAGTCTTAAACATGGCGGCTCCGGTATTGAGTCGAACTTAGCCTACTCCTGTCCCGATTGTAATTGTAATAAAGGCAGCGATCTTGCCTCCATTGATTGGAGTACAAACCAAATTGTTCGTTTTTTCAATCCGCGCCTGGATGTATGGTCAGAGCATTTTCGGTTATCGAGTGGTTTCATTGAATCAACGACAACTATCGGTAAGGTTACAGTAAGCATTTTTAAATTTAACAATGACGAGCGGGCGGATGAACGTGCTCTGTATCAATCAGACAATTAAATGATCGATGTTTTATTAGGCCTCCAGTGGGGCGATGAAGGGAAAGGTAAAATTGTGGATGTACTGGCTCCGCAATATCAGGTTGTGGCCCGATTTCAGGGTGGCCCCAACGCTGGGCA
>JANXVQ010000603.1 GCA_025351545.1 Spirosoma sp. | reverse complement strand
CAGGACAGTTTGAGCCGAACGAACTTGCCGCTCGGCCATCTGCGTAAATCCGAAATTCGTGAAATGGCGACAGAACGCGGGTTTATGGAACTGGTCACAAAATCGGAATCCTACGAAATCTGTTTTGTGCCCGACAACGATTACCGTGGTTTTCTGAAACGGCGCATGCCGGGACTGGAAGCCGAAGTAGCCGGGGGAAATTTCATTATGGAAGGCACCGGAAAAGTTATGGGCAAGCACCAGGGCTATCCATTCTACACCATCGGCCAACGGAAAGGGTTAGGTATGGCGTTCGGACAACCGATGTTCGTAACCGAAATCCGAAAAGATACCAATGAAGTCGTACTGGGTCTTGATAAAGATTTACTTCGCAATGGCATGATTGTAAGCAAGTTGAATCTACAAAAGTACGATCAGATTACCGGCCCGCTCGAAACCGTTACGAAAGTTCGTTACAAAGACGCTGGTACACCCGCAACTATTACGCAAACGGCGGACCCGCGTACGGGAGATAAAATCGAGGTGCTTTTCCACGAAGGCGTATCGGCTATTGCACCCGGACAAGCGGCCGTTTTTTATGAAGGCGATGACGTAATTGGTGGTGGCTGGATCATGAAAAGTTTCCGTCAGGGTGAGAATCAAAATAGTCAGCCGTTTGCAATGAGCAATATGGTGTAATCAAGTGTTTTTTTGATTTTAGACCCGGCGTCACCGCGAAGAATACAAAGACTTGCTTTTCTTTGCGGTGATGCCGGGTTTAGGTCCATTTCCAGTACCTCCTACATGAAAAGATCATTTTTGCTTGTTGGCTTTATACTCATCTTTACTGTCCAGCTTATTGCCCAAACGGCGCCATCCAGCGGCTCCAGTGCGGCACCATCCAGTGCGGCACCCAAAGGGCATCCTAACCCAAGTGGCAGTGGCTGGAAATACCTGTTCGAGAGGGACCTTTCTGATGCAGGTTTCCCCAAAGGTGTCTGGAGTATGGACGATAATGGCATTTTAACGGCCACCGCCGATAAAGCGATCTGGACAGCAATACCTTACGATGATTTTGTATTGGATTTGCTGTTCAAAACCGCCGTTGGCACCAATAGTGGCGTAGTCGTACATGCCAGTGATACAACAAATTGGATTCCGAACTCGGTAGAGATTCAAATCGCTGACGATTACGCTCAAAAGTGGGCCGACTCGCCCGCCAGTTGGCAGTGCGGAGCTTTCTTCGGGCATCAGGCAGCCACAAAGAAGCAGGTCGTTAAAAAGCCCGATCAGTGGAATAGATACACGATTACGTGTCAGGGAAAAATGATTTATGTGGTATTGAACAATGAACTGGTGAATACTATAGATCTGTCAAAATTCACTTCGGCGAAAACTAATCCCGATGGTTCGCCAGTGCCTGAATGGCTGAATAAAGCACCTGCCAACCTACCATTGCATGGGTATATTGGCCTACAGGGAAAACATGCCGGAGCGCCCATTTACTACAGAAATCTCAGAATAAAGACGTTGTAATGTAGCACAGACCGACCGTCCACCCTACAAACGACCCCGACCTACTTACAGATTATTCTTTAATTACGCATGCCAACTGATCCCCAAACTCGTCATAGTCCCGCTCTGCCCGAATTACGTTTTTCGCTTAATCTGCTTTATGTGGGGCGATTGTTGCTGGGTATGAAATCGCATTCGCTCACGACCGATGAAGGTATCGACGCATTCGATGAGCGTATTGAAGACGTAACGGATGAGTTGGTATCGACGGAATTACTTCATGAAGCGGCTATTTTGGCCGGTGATATTTTACCAGTAACATCGCCGGACAACGAGTTTTAACACTTTCTTTTCTCATGCCCAATACATCTCCGGCCCTACTGTGGGCCGCTCTTTTTGACATGGATGGTGTTTTAGTCGATAACGCCAATTTTCACATTAATGCCTGGCTGCAATTCGCACAGCACTATAATCGCCCACTGACAAAAGATCAATACGTCGAAAATATTAACGGGCGCGTCTCAGCCGATGCAATGGCGTATTTGTTTCAGCGTCCGATTCTGCCCGACGAATTGATCGTCTTGACGGAAGAAAAAGAAGCAATTTACCGCGACTTATACCGACCACATCTTCAACCCACACCGGGATTATTGGATTTCCTGAATGCGTTAAAAGCCCGGAGAGTGCAGATGGCGGTAGGCACATCGGCCCCGGAAAGCAATGTTCGGTTTACGCTCGACGGGCTTCCACTGAGACCTTATTTCGATACCGTTATAGATTCCAGCATGGTTCATCGAGGTAAACCCGACCCTGAAATTTACCTGACAGCCGCCAGCCGAGTAGGCGTAGAACCGGCTCGATGTGTGGTGTTCGAAGATGCTTTTGCCGGTATTGACGCTGGTCTTCGGGGCGGCATGAAGGTAGTGGCGGTTGCAACAACGCATACCCGCGAAGAGTTGGAAGTCACGGGTGCAGCCCTGATTGTAGACGACTTTACTGGATTGACAGTAGACACTATTGCACAGCTAGTAACACAAATTTGACTGATCAACGTGGTCTAGTTTTGTACCTTTGCGAACAAAAATGGCATCAGTGCCAACGTTATATACGTGAATACCAACTCTGAAACTACGCTGATTCCCGCCCAGGAGGGCTTTTTCTTTCCAGCCGAATGGCATCCGCACGTGGCCACCTGGCTCAGTTGGCCGCATACCGAAGCGTCCTGGACCCGCGAGCGGCAGGAATTGATGTTTCCCGCCTACATTGAGTTCATCAAAGCCATTGCCGAGAGTGAGCAGGTTTGCATCAATGCACATAACGACACCGTTATACAGGCCGCTACAGCACGCTTGCTGGCAGCGGGGGCCGATATGAGCCGCATTACACTCCTGCCCCACCCGACCAACGATTCGTGGTGCCGCGACCACGGCCCGGCATTTCTGATCAATCCCCGAAAAAAAGAGCGGATAATTGTTAACTGGGGCTACAATGCCTGGGGTGGCAAATACCCTCCCTACGACCGGGATGACCTCATTCCAGTGGAGATTGCCCGGTATCGTAACCTAAAATACGTCACGCCTACAGCATCCACTGGGGCAGCATCCACTGTGGGCATCATTATGGAAGGTGGTTCGGTGGAGTTCAATGGCGCCGGAACTGTGTTGACCAGCCGCGCTTGTCTGCTCAATCAGAATAGAAACGCTCACCTGACGCAAACCCAAATTGAGCACTATTTGTGCGACTATTATGGGGTTCAGCAAGTATTATGGGTAGATGAAGGTATTGTTGGCGATGATACCGACGGTCATATTGACGATACAGTGCGCTTCGTGAATGAAGACACGGTTGTTGCCGCTTATGAGTCGAATCCAAACGATGATAATTATCCGTTTTTACAGGATATTCACCGGGAATTGAAAGGGATGCGGCTATTGAACGGCAAGCCGCTCAATATTGTCGAGTTGCCTATGCCCGATCCGGTCATGAGTGATGGTCTGCGCTTACCGGCATCATACGCCAATTTCCTGATTACCAATAGTGCCGTTATTGTGCCAACATTTCGTTGTGCCAAAGATCAACCGGCACTAGATATTATTGGACAATGTTTCCCCAACCGAAAAATTGTTGGCATCGACTCGACCGATATAGTGTGGGGTTTGGGTAGTTTTCACTGCCTGAGCCAACAGGAACCAAGTATCTGACCATGTACAACCAGTGGCAATGGTTCATCGGGCAAGTCTGTTATTGACAAAATTTCTGCTTACGTTCTATAAAATGATCCGAATCTGTTTACTCTGTCTGTTTGCGGTTCTAACGATATCCGGCTGTACCCGCCAACTCGTACTCATGGCCGAATTGACGCCCCGTTCATTAAAAGCGGTGAATCTGGAAGAAACCTTAAGTCGACGGGATGAGCTGATGATGGCCTATTCGCTCACCAGCTACAACGCCCAAAACAAAGCGATAGCTGTTGTTAATGGCGCCTGGGGCGTTGAGACGGTGCAAAAAGATCAGCAGATTGATCTGCAAGCCGTCTCGAGTTCAGCCGAACATAGCCCGGCAAAGGCAATCAATCTGGAATTACCCCGCAATGGTCGAATTGTGGCATCGCTGTTACTAATTGAAGTGGACGATTACAATCGGGCGAAGCAGACGCTGGCGAAAATTCAGAAGATTCACAACCTGGTTGCGATTCCGGTGGGCCTGTTAATGATAGCAACGGAGGTACTAACGCCGTTGAAATATGTCTCGGCCGGGCTGGTGGCGTCGGGCGTTGGACTGCAATTGTTAGATAACCTCGACGACGATGACTTGCTCGGGCAAAGCAGTGTTGAACTTCGGGAAGCAGACGTACGCCAGAAAAAGCAGCGATTTGTTCGGGTTCCAACCGTTTTTACAGGACAAAACCTGAAGGATTCGTTTGAGTATCGGCTTGAGTATGACATCACTCTTAAGTCGGTGAAAATCCGGCCGGTGCCCTAATAAGCCCCGCTCCTGCAACGTTGCTTATACATACCGAATGTTTTTGCCCCCATATCTGTTTTACTAATACTTCCAAAATCACCTTTAACAGACGCTATGCGCCATTTCACAAGCGGTTTTTTGCTGGCTTTCCTTGTAGTAGCCTGTAAAACAGCCGCACCAGTTATTCAGCAAACACCTCCCAAACCAGTTATCCTGACGCTGGGCAACAAAGCGTTTACAACCGACGATTTTTTTCAGTCGTTCACCAAAAATCAGCTTTCGTCTGATTCAGCCCAACGAACCGACGTAAAAAACTACTTTGATCTCTATACGAATCTGAAGTTGAAGGTATTAGCCGCCGAGTCGGAAGGCCGAGACACGACCGAAGCTTTTCGAGAGGAGATGAATACCTACCGCAAGCAACTCGCGCAATCGTACCTGACCGACAAAGTGCTGGTGGAATCACTGGCGGCCGAAGCCTACCAACGGATGCACCAGGAAGTTAATGCATCCCACATTCTCATCCCTGTTTCGGAGTATGACTTGCCTGCCGACACGCTGGCGGCTTATCAAAGCATAGTAGCCTTACGCAAACAAGCGCTGGATGGAGAGGATTTTACCAAACTGGCACGGGAACATTCTCAGGATGTAACTACGGCACAGAACGGCGGCAACCTCGGCTACGTCAACGCGTTTGGCGTATTTTATCCACTGGAAACGGCTGCTTATACAACCCCCACCGGAGGTATTTCGCAACCTGTCCGAACGCGTTTTGGGTATCATCTTATCAAAGTCAACAGTCGTCGGCTAAGTCAGGGCCGGGTACGAGTGGCGCATATTCTGGTCAGAATAAGTCCCTCTGCCGATGAATCTGGTCAGCAAGCGGCCCGTGAACGCATCGACGGCGCTTACGCCCGACTCCAAAAAGGCGAACCGTTTGAACAGGTTTGTCGGCAGATATCCGACGATGCTACCTCGAAAACCAACGGGGGAATTCTGCCCATGTTTGAACCCGGCCGGTGGGTGCCTGCCTTTGAAGATGCGGCCTTTGCTCTGGCTAAACCCGGCGATTATTCAAAGCCCGTCCGAACCAATTACGGATGGCACATTATTAAACTCGTTGAGCGCAAAGGTCTGGACTCTTATACTATACTGGGGCCTTCGCTGCGGCAGCGCGTTACGACCGACAGCCGCGCTGACATTTTACGGCAGGCCACTATACATCGTTTACAGAAAGAATATCCAATTCAGCAAGATAAAGCCCTTATGGAAAGCACGTTGACCAGGGCCGATAGCAATTTGCTTCATAGTCAGTGGCGTTATGCCGAACCGCTTGATCCAACTCTGCAAAATAAAACTCTGGTATTCATTGGTAAGCAACCTTACACGGTTAACCAGTTTTTCGCCTACGTTCGCCAGCGTCAACAACCTCAGCGCAACCCGGCATTGGTGGCTAACTCGGCCAACTCATCGGGCGGCCGACCGGTTAATGGCTCGCCAACCGTTGCCATGCGTCAACTGTTCGATCGGTATATTGGCGATCAATTGATGGCGACCGAAGAAGCAAACCTGGATAAAAAATCACCTGAATTTCGGGCGTTGCTAAACGAAATCAGGGATGGCGTTCTGCTCTCGCAGGTTATGGAACAAAACGTTTGGGAACGATCGATGGTCGATTCGACGGGCCAGCGGCAATATTTTGACCAACATAAAGACAAGTACCGTTTTTCCGAGCGAGCCGTGGCTACCATAGTTATTGCAAAAAACGACAGCCTTTTAAAACAGGCGACCAGTATGCTCAGCAGTCGCCCACCGTATCAACTTCGGCGCTCGGCGGCTCCACTAACATTTGAAAAAACTCAAACGACACTAACAGCCAGCCTCCGCGAAACACTGTTCGATCTACTGGTCGTTATGGGCAATAACCCTGACTATGTGGTTGAAGTAAGTGGTTCACATGATCCTGCCGAACGCGATTCGGTATCGGCCGGGCGGATTCGAACCGTGGTGAATTATTTGCAAAAAAACGGAATATCGCTAAGCCGCATTATGGAAAAAGACTTTCAGGGCGCGCGACCGGGAGCCACCAAAGAAGCCCAGCGGAACGTAACATTTCAATATTTCAGTAATGCCAGGGATGACATCGCGAAAATCATTAACAGTAAGTATTCGCAACCCACAAACGCGGTGCGGTCAGAAGGCGGCACTCCGCCCATTCCGGTGGTGACAATTAAGACAGGTTTATTTGCTCAAGGCGATAACCCGTACATGGACAGCATCAATCAATGGCAAGTTTGTACGAGAACGCTACGTCGCAACAACAAATCTGTTGCCGTTATGATTGACCGCATCGAACCAGCACGAGCTAAAACGTTCGCCGAATCTCGTGGGACCGTCATCAACGAATATCAGGCAACACTCGAAAAACAGTGGTTATCCCAACTTCGGCAAACGTATCCGGTGAAAGTCAATGAAGACGAAATCCGAAAGTTAGTGAAGTAATTTACTATCATGTTTCGGCTGATTCGGTTTCGGCAGCATGATACGATAGTTTTCATTCTTAAAAATGCTTAAAACACAGAGCAACAAGCATTCTGTGCTTATCTTTAAATCATGAAAAAAGTAATCAGCAGTGCGCTCTTTATTTTGGTTGGCTGGTTCCTGACCACGCCCACCTTTGGGCAAGGCCAGGGCGTTAGCCTGAACAAAATCATCGCCAAGGTCGATAACTACTATGTGCTTCGAACCGATCTGGAAGAAGCTTACCAATCGTATGTTGGGCAGAACCAAACGCCCCCACAAAGATGCCAGTTGCTGGAAAGCCTTGTCATCAACAAAATGATGCTGGCAAAAGCCGAAATTGACTCGGTGATGGTAGAAGAAAAGATCGTGGACAGCGAACTCGACTCGCGGATGCAGTACATGATTCAGCAATTTGGTTCCGACAAAAACATCGTGGAAGCATACGGCAAAAGCCTGGAAATGCTCAAAAGCGAACTGAGGACGCAAGTGAAAGAGCAGAAAATTGTGCAGAAAATGCAGAGTAAAATTACGACTGACGTGAAGGTGACGCCCCGCGATGTTCGTAAGTTTTATGATGGCATTCCGAAAGATAGTTTACCTTATATGCCTGCCGAGGTAGAAGTGGGGCAGGTTGTCCGCTTTGCCAAACCAACCAAAGAACAGAAAGAAGCTCTTCGGCAACGATTGGTAGATCTTCGGCAACGGGTTGAAAAAGGAGAAGATTTTGCTAAACTGGCCAAAGAAAACTCCGAAGATGTCGGCTCAGCCGAGAAAGGTGGCGATCTGGGTTTTGCCAAACGTGGTGTGATGGTTGCTCCATTTGAAGGCGCAGCGCTGAAATTGAAACCCAACCAGATGTCGGACGTTGTTGAGTCGGACTTTGGTTTGCACTTAATTCAATTGCTCGAAACACGCGGGGCCGAATATCATGCCCGGCACATTCTGCTCCGGCCCGACTACAATCGTCTGGATTTAAAGGGACCAACTCATTATTTAGACAGTCTGCGAAACCTGATCAAGATCGACTCGCTAAAGTTTGAAAAAGCGGCTCACGACTACTCAGAAGATAAAAGTACGGCCGATGCGGGTGGACTACTTCGCGATGCACAGTCGGGTACCAGTCGGCTGGCAATGGACGGATCGATGGAATACGCCATGTTCCAAATGCTCGACACTATGAAAGTTAAAGACATTTCGGCTCCGCTTCCCTATCGGACAGAAGACGGCAAAAGCGCGGTACGATTATTGTATTTCAAAAGTAAAGTAGCACCCCATAGCGCTGATTTTACGAAAGATTTTGAGAAGTTGCAGACCATTGTGCTTCAGAATAAAAAGAATCGGGCCATTGACAACTGGTTCAAGAAATCTATTGCTGATGTATATATCACTATTGACCCTGAGTTTCATAGCTGTCGAATATTCGGCACAACTCAGGGCAGTGCAGCCAGCCTCAGCAGTGGAAATGAATGATGAATTAAGACTGATGAATGATAAAAGCACTTGCTTTATCATTCATCATCGCTCCGGCAACTCAGTTATCATTCATCAGTCTTAATTCATCATTCTTAATTAAAAATCCTGTGCCCTACTCATCGGATGTTGCGGCTGCCGAAGCCCTTACTACATCTTACCAGAAATTAAAATCCGAAATATCGAAAGTCGTTATTGGTCAGGATGAAACGGTACGATTACTCCTGACCGCCATCTTCTGTCAGGGGCACTGTTTGCTGGTAGGTGTACCGGGTTTGGCAAAAACACTGTTGATTCAGACAATTGCAGGAGCGCTGGATCTCGATTTCAACCGGATTCAGTTCACCCCTGATCTGATGCCATCTGATATTCTGGGCTCCGAAACGCTCGACCAGGAACGTAATTTCAAGTTTATCAAAGGCCCTATTTTCGCCAATATTATTCTGGCGGACGAGATTAATCGGACGCCACCAAAAACACAGGCTGCTCTTCTGGAAGCCATGCAGGAATATTCGGTGACGATTGCCGGTCAGAAATATAATTTAGGACGGCCATTTTTTGTTTTGGCAACGCAAAATCCTATTGAGCAGGAAGGTACTTACCCTTTGCCGGAAGCGCAGTTGGACCGCTTTATGTTCAATATTTATCTCGACTATCCATCATATCAGTCGGAGGTGGACATTGTTAAAAGCACAACGTCCGATAAACGATACGATGTACAGTGCGTTGTTACGGGCGAAGAAATCCGTGAGTTCCAACAGTTAGTCCGTCGCGTACCCGTTGTGGATAATGTTGTTGAATATGCCGTTAAACTCGTTCACAAAACCCGGCCAAATACCGAGATGGCTTCCTCGGATGCAAACCAGTATTTAGAATGGGGTGCCGGTCCCCGGGCATCGCAAGCGCTAATTCTGGCCGCAAAATGCAACGCCCTGTTAACAGGAAAATACTCACCCGATATTGAAGATGTTCGGGCAGTAGCGATGCCTATTTTACGCCACCGTGTTGTTCGTAACTTCAAAGCCGAAGCCGAAGGCATATCTGTTGAGCAATTGATTAAGCGGCTGCTTTAAGTCAATAAAGTATTATATTCAGAAGGCCAGGCTTTATAGTAAAGCCTGGCCTTCTTCCTTTTAACGGTTCTTACCCCGCTGAATTGTTTTAAGTAGTCAATCAATTAGCCGCCGGTGTTATTGTAATCACAATTGATTTCGACGTAGGAGTGTTGCTTTTTTCTGCTTTTGAATCAATGGGAACCAGCACATTTGTCTCGGGAAAGTAAGCCGCTGTGCAGCCGCGTGGAATGTCATAGGGCACAACCACGAATCGGTGAGCCGTACGTTTTTGTCCGTCGTACCGGCTATGCATATCAACGACTTGTTTTTCCTTCAATCCTAAATTAGTGATATCGTCAGGGTGCATGAACACCACACGTCTTTCGTTATAAATACCTCGATAACGGTCGTCGTTGCCATAGATCGTTGTATTGAACTGGTCGTGGCTGCGAACGGTCATCAACAACAGTTCGCCGATTTCCAGATTGTGGTGAGTGGGTGTATTTATCGTAAAATGGGCTTTCCCATCATTCGTCTTAAATTCCCGGACACGCGGCCCGTTTGGCAAGTAAAACCCACCTGACTGGCGTACCTTTTTGTTATAGTTATCGAAGCCCGGCACAGTCAGCTCAATGAGGTCTCGGATACGGTCATAATCGGCAATCAGTGCATCCCAATCCATATTATACTGGCTGTCTCCGTTAGTTGAAGTAGTTATACGGTCACGACTGACAGTACTGTTGGCTGTTCCAAACGTCGCTTTTGCCAGTTCACCAATAATAGCGACTTCGCTTTTCAGATTCGCTGAAATAGGATCGACAACCCCATGCGATTGCGCCACAACGCCTGTGGTACTTTCACAACTTACAAACTGTTCACCGGTGGCTTGTATATCATGATCTGTCCGGCCTAAACAGGGCAGAATCAGTGATGTTTCACCATGCAACAGATGGCCTCGATTCAGTTTGGTCGATACGTTAACCGTCAGTTTACACATCTTCAATGCTTCAGCCGTATAGTTTGTATCCGAAACTGCCATGGCAAAGTTGCCCCCCATTCCGAAAAACACCTTCGCTTTACCTTCGTGCATGGCTTTTACGGCCGCCACGACATCATAACCATGTTCGCGGGGCGGCTCGAACTTAAACACCCGCTTTAAGGCATCCAGGAACTCCGGCTTTGGTCTCTCCCAAATACCCATCGTGCGGTCGCCCTGTACATTGCTGTGACCGCGAATGGGACTGGCCCCTCCCCCTTCAATGCCAATACTACCTTTGAGCAACAGCAGATTAATTACTTCATTGATCGTTTCAACTGAATTCCGGTGCTGGGTCAATCCCATTGCCCAACAGATTATTAATTTGGGCGTGTACTTAAATAAATCGACCGCTTCCTGAATCTGCGCAACAGTCAAACCGCATTGGGACGCCAGTTCATTTAACTCAAACTGGTCAAGGCTCTTTACAAATGCCTCATAACCAGCCGTATATTGTTTAATAAAATTCAGGTCAAGCACCTTTCCCGGCTGGCCCACCGTTGCGCTTTTCTTCTCCTCTTCCAGCAGAATCTTGCACATCGCTTTAATCAATGCCAGATCGGAATTGATGCGTACCTGCAAGAAAACATCCGTTAGTTTCTGTCCGCCAAACAACACATCGCGCGGACTTTGCGGGTATTTAAAGGCCAGCAAACCGGCTTCGTGCATTGGGTTGACGGCAATGATTTTGGCTCCGTTTCGCTTGGCCTGCTCTAGTGGTGTCAGCATTCGGGGAGCATTAGTACCCGGATTCTGGCCCATAATCATGATAACATCGGCTTTTTCGTAGTCCTCATATTTTACGGATGCCTTACCCAAACCAATAGACTCCGCCAGGGCCACGCTGGTTGACTCATGGCACATATTTGAACAGTCGGGCATATTGTTGGTACCAAACATGCGCACGAACAACTGGTAGAGAAAAGCCGCTTCGTTACTGGTTCGACCCGACGTATAAAAGATGGCTTCGTCGGGTGAATCGAGCGCGTTGAGTTCGTCGGAAATTAGTTTAAAGGCATCCACCCACGCAATTGATTCATAGTGTGTTGCACCGGGTTTAAGAATTAACGGTTGCGTCAACCGCCCTTGCTGACCAAGCCAGAGATCATTTTTCTGTAGTAATTCGGCCACCGAATAACGTTGAAACAGCACAGGCGAGGCCGTGTGCTTGGTCATAATTTCGTCGGCAACGGCCTTGGCACCACTTTCGCAATATTCACCAAGTTTAGAACGGTCGCCATCTGGATCGGGCCAGGCACAGGATGGACAGTCGAACCCATCTTTCTGATTCAAATCGGCCAAAACTTTTAAGCCGCGAATCAGGCCCGTTCCCTCTACTATTTGTTCAATTGACTTCACGATAGCCGTCAGACCGGCCGCTTCAGTATAGGGCTTGCCGATGTCAAGATCTCCAGTCAGTTCTTCGGGAGGTGTGTTCTGATTCATAATCGTTTATTAGCTGGCTATCAGGCCAATAGATACTGAATGTTGCCGTGCTTCGGCACTGTGAACGAAATAGCAGCAAGCTACACCATTTGCTTCTATTCTTGCCACCAAACTCTCCGTTCGGGCTTTATGTTCAGTGTGAATCTGGCGGATATAAACACAACGGATTTGGCGGGGGAACTGCTGGACAATAGCCTCATAAATTATGGGGTCCTGCTGCGAATCGTCTCCCAGTAAAATAAACTGCCGGGTTGGATACGTATCAATAATTTGCGCAATCCGGTCAAATTTAGTGTGGTGTTTACCTTTTCCGGTTTTCAGCAATTGAGCTAACCGCTTGAGTTGACTCAGCCGATATACACCATCTGGCAAACCGTTTTTTTGAGAGAACTCCAGGATATAATCGTACAAATTCCACTCGCTACTCGACACATAAAAAAATGGATTTGCCACATTAAGGCCACTATCGGCTTCGGCCAGCAGTTTATAATGGGCCACCACACCCTCAAACGGGATCCGGCTGTGGGCATTTTCAGTTAACAGCACCAGCAATCGCTTGGTAATGGTAGCCGAATGTGACACCAGAAATGTATCGTCAATATCGGAAATACAAATAAATCGAGTCGGATGCGGTATCAGTACCTGCCCCTTTCCTTCTGCCAGTATTATTTCGGGCGTTAGCGTTTGAGAAATGAGCTGTGCCTGAACTGAGTGCCAGCCAGGTGACAACGGGTGAGTTAGCGGTAAATTGAGTTGAAAAAAACCGTCTGCGTCAGCCTGAACCTGAACGAGTTGATCACCAAAATAAACCCGAACTGTGGCATCTGGATATGGCCTGACCAGAAATAACCGCAACACAGCCAGGAGGTTAACCAAATCAATATCGCGGTATCTCTTGCGGGGCAACGCACTCCGCCGAAATACATGACCGCAAACGGTAAGCCGCTTATCATTCCCAAAACCTCGATAAACTTTCACCACGGGCTGGTCGGTCAATCGCAGTAATGTTAAGAAATAGTATTTTATCTTACCCTTGAGGCTTATTTTTTGTTTATGAATAACAGGAGGTTGCACGGTTTCCATAACGTTCAGTCAGTACTCGCTTTCAATAACCTATAATCTGCTCAGAAGTTGATTTTTTTATTCGCCATTAACCCGGTTTCGGGTGGAAACGACAAAACGGCTTGGGAAAGGGGCATCCAGAATTACTTTGCCAACTTGCCTCACCAAATTCATCAATTTGTTCTCGACGGCAAAACCGACGATGCCACGATCCGTCAGCAGATTGCGGAACACAAACCCGACTGCGTAGTGGCCGTTGGGGGCGATGGCACGATTAAAATTGTGGCGGCTGCGCTTCTCGATACCGGTATTCCACTAGGCATCCTGCCTGCTGGTTCGGCTAATGGGATGGCCCGGGAGTTAGGTATCCCGCCCGATATACAGGGCAGCCTGGATATTTTGCTCACGGGTACACACCGGGCAATGGACGTAATTTCGGTTAATGACGATGACATATGTCTGCATCTGAGCGATATTGGTCTGAACGCGCAATTGGTAAGGCACTACGAGAAAAATAATCTGCGGGGTAAACTCGGCTACCTTCGGGGCGTGGTCAATGTGTTGAAAAAAAGGCGGTTAATGCGGGTTTCTATCACGGTTGGCGATGAATGTATCCAGCGGGTCGCGTTTATGGTTGTACTGGCTAACGCACGAATGTATGGCACCGGGGCAATTATAAACCCGGATGGCGACCCATTCGACGGGCAGTTTGAAGTTGTTATTTTCCGCCGGTTGTCGTTCTGGGAAATCCTTAAACTTTTCTGGCGATATAAACCCTTTGACCCAAAGAAAATTGAGATTTATCCAGCGACATCTATCCACATCGAAACCCACCGTCGGGCCTATTTTCAGGTGGATGGCGAATACCGGGGGCGTATTACAAATCTGAAAGCTGCCATTAAACCGGGGGCCGTAACGATGCTGGTACCGAAATAAGGTGGTCAAGTGTTAATCCAAGAGTAGCAACCAGTGCGACAATCAGGCTGGTTCCTGCTTTCAGGAGGGGTGTGGTCTCAAGCAACGAAACAGTACGACCAATCAGATAAACCCGGTTTTACACTCGATTTGTCATAACTAAAACTACCCGCTCCGGTTCGCTATAAAGGTTAAATCGCTTATCGCGCACAAAGCCCGCTACTGTCATGCGAGCTTCCTTCGCCATTTGAACAGCGAGGCTCGATGGCGCCCCCACAGCCGCCAGCATTGGAACGCCAGCCCTCCAGCTTTTCTGAACAAGTTCAACACCAATCCGGCCACTCAGAAAAATTCCAGAATGGCTCAGTGGCAGCCAGTTTTGCCAGAAAGCAGCGCCAATAAGTTTGTCTAATGCGTTATGTCGGCCAATGTCTTCCCGAACGATTAACAATTTCCCGTCAGCGTCGAACAGGGCAGCTGCGTGGATACCTCCCGTGTAAGCAAAGGCTCGTTGCGTTTGACGAACCCGATCCGGCAGAGCGTGTAGTATAGCTGGCTCGACCGAAAAATTTGATGAGAGTGGGCCGGAGGTGAGCGCCATAATGGCGTCAATTGTGGTTTTGCCACATAGTCCACAACTTGATGAGGCAAATGTATTGCGCTCTAGTCGAGACCAGTCAATCACAACATCGGGATGCAGTTCAACGCGCAACACGTTACCTTCTTTCTGTGAATCCTGGACACAATGGCGGCACGAAATAATCTCGTCAGGCTGTTGTATAATACCTTCGCTAAACAAAAAACCCATTGCCAGTTCTTCGTCGTGGCCGGGCGTTCGCATGGTAACCGCTACTGCTCGCTGCTGTCGGTCGGTTACGGGTCCGAAACCCAACCGAATCTCTAACGGCTCTTCAACTGCCAGTAAGTCAGGAGCCTCCGTAAGGCTTTCGTCGGAAATTTTATGAATGGTAACAGGAGCAACAAGTGGCATGAGTAGTTAACCAGCTATTTAGTCAAACCAATAACTATCTGCGTCCTTAAATGATTACGAAGCACGATCAAAAATTGAACGAGGCCGATGCCTTTAATGCAAATGAGTCAAGTGCTATACCATTAGGCCCTCCTTGCAGATAATTTAGCCGGTGAATAGCCTGAATACGAATGATCTTGAAAATATTATCGATCCCGTAGCCGACTTCCATATATGGCTTGTCGCCGTCGAGTGACCCAAAATAAACAGGTCGTGTGCCACTCGGCAAGGGCTTAATCGATTCAACATCCCGATTAGCCTGAGTCTGAGCGCCCCAGAGAGCATCTGCATTGGCCACTAATCGCCAGTTTAGCTTTCGAATGCCGGGTATGCGATTAAACAGTAATCCTTCAAACCGGTGCTGAATATGAATGGCCACGAAGCGATCACTAACGAATTCATAGAACTGCATTCGGTTGAAGGTATTGGTCGTTAGCAATGGGGTTGGATTGCCAATATGCGGGAATAGCAGGGGAGCGGGCAACGTTGACGGGGTGTAACCCGCCGATAACAGATAAGTCATCCGGCCAAGCGGCCCTATCCGCAGCGATTGCTGCGCCCGCAACGTAAGGCGGTCGTAGTTAAACTGTCCACCTAGTGCTTTGGACCCGTGCGTATACCGAATTGTCAGGACGGGTGCCCGTTTCGTACCGAGTGTAATTCGGTCATTGCCATCCATCAGATACTTTTCTTTCCGGGCTAGCCGCGCTTCAATCGCCCAGAACGCATCAAAGATATCGGACTGTAAAGCAGACTGGTCGCCCAATTCGGGTTGTGTTCGATAATGAAATGGGAAAAGTGGGTTAAACGTCCGGCTACCTAGTGTAGCTGTCAAAAGAATTCCTTTAACGGGTTCAGTCTTAAAAAATATTTCTTTTTGGTAGCTTTGGTAACCGCCCCGATAGCGGCCAAATCGACTAAACGCGTAAAAGAGTCGGTTACCACCAATTAATTCTGGGGTGAGGCCAAGCCGCTCCAAATCATTCGCGACACGCACACCCGCCATTGTCCAATGCTGTCGCGAGAATAGGTAATTTATTTCTCCTCCATACTTGAACTCGTTGTCTAGGGTTCCATACGCCACATAACCCCGTAGAATCCAGTTTCGGCTGAACTGCTCGTTGGTACGAAAACCGACCCGTATCCGTAACCCTTCCACACTGTTGACAGCCAATAAATACGGATAAGGCCCAAGTTCAAAACCGCCGATTTTATAAAATCCCGTAACGGCAACCTGCCCCACAGCTTCGGCCATTTTCACCGCCGGCACAGAACGTAATTTCTCAATTACCAGGCGGGTTTTCTGATCTTCTTTATTCAGCGAATCGGCTCCGGCCAATGTGCCTTGTATAGTATGCCAGTAAGCTTCATTGGTGGTAGTGACGGTATCGCTTGGTTCAATAGGCTGTTCATAGAAAGCGGCAGGTCTCGGGCGATTCACCACTATATTACTATTCCGAAGGGTAACCTGCGCCCGCAATCCAAGCGATTGTTTACCAACACCTGTCAAATCGGCTTTGAGGTGAATACTCACGGGTAGCCAGCCAGCCGTAGCAGATGTGCCGGACGCAGAATCGGTGGTTGTTTCTAATTGCTGCTCAATGGTCAGTTCATGTACATAGTTCAGGTTAGCCCCGTTACCAATGCGGGCTTCGATCTGACAGAGGGCAAATGTGGTTGTGTCGATCCAGGCTTTGCCCGTAAAAGCAAGATCTTCGGGGCGCTTAGGGTCGAATTGTATTTCGTAGCAAACGTGATCCCCAATTTGCGTGGTATCGGCCAGAAAAAACTCGTACCAGTTTTTCCAGTTATCGCCAATGGGTGAGGCAAAATCCTTACCCAGAATTGGAATATAGTTGTCGTAAAAATTCTGGCTTACCAGATTAGTCCCGCCTAACAACTGCGAACTTAGCCCGGCATCATCAACGGCCACGCCCTTGATGCGTGTTTTGCGGATGTCTTCGCGTTTTCGTTCGGGGTTGGCCTTGAAATAATAGCGAGATACTGACTCGGAGGCTAAAAGCGGCAACAGCCGGTGTCCTTCTCTGTCAATAATGGAGTCATGCTTACTCATGGCTTCGTTGATCCGCTTGATGAGCGGATTCTTTCGCATACGGTCCGAGACGTGGCTAAGGGCAATATCAGTTTTTACGTAACTATCATATTCGTATGCTGACAGTCTCTTCCGGTCGTTGACTGAACGGTTTTTGCGTACCTGCCGCAGCACTCGCCAGGCTGGATTTTCGCCTGCTTTAACGGTCACTTCCTGTAGAGAATTCCCGCCTGATTCAAGCTTAAAATCAATAGCTTGCGTAGTCCGTTCCGGATCAACAGCCCGGCGGAGAACTTTATAGCCTAAGGAGCTAACTGCCAGCGAATCCGTTAAAATCTTGGCAACTAGTGCATATCGACCTTTTTCATCCGTTACGGTTCCGCTTCGGCGTCCTACAAGCGAAACGCTGGCAAAAGGTATGGGCTCACCTGTGTTAGCATCTGTAACCAGGCCCGTAACTGTATAAACAGTTTGTGCCTGAGTAACTATACCTGTTCCAATAAGTAATAACCACAGAAGAAATAATAGAGAAAGTACCTGTGTCTTCAAGGGTTTTGTTGTATTTGTTGTACTGGTTGGCACGGCGAATATAATACAAATACAGACGTTTATAATGAATGTTACAAGGCCAACTCTTACAAAAAGCTACCTACCTGTTAAAATACCCTTATCAATCATTATGTACTGTACATTATTTATTATACGTTGCTGCGAGGTTGCTAACTAAGTATTTTTCACCATTATGACCGGAATGTCAACAATCAGTCACAGCTAGCCAACTAACCAGATCCGGTCGGCCTCGGCTCCTTGCTCAGTCCATTCTACCAATACTTGCTGCGACTCAATTGTATTTACACGCTTACCGGTATAATCAGGTTTAATAGGCAGATCTCGGTTATAGCGACGGTCAATCAGCACCAGCAGCTCCACTTTACGGGGACGGCCAAAGGCTGTCATTGCATCGAGGGCTGCCCGCACCATCCGGCCCGTTGCCAATACATCATCAACGAGAATTACACGCTTATTTTCGATAATAAACGGCACATGGGTCGTGTTAGGGCGCAGGGGCGTGTCGCGTCGCCGGAAATCATCCCGATAGAACGTAGCGTCTAAATAACCAAGCGGCACATCGTGACCCAGCGCACGATTTAATTCGCGCGCAACGCGTTCGGCAAAATAAATACCCCGTGGCTGCATACCCAGAATAACGGTGTCGGCAAAATTCTGGTAATTTTCAATTAGCTGCTGCGCCAGGCGGCTCACAACAATTTCCAGCAAGGGACTGGACAGGATCAGGCGTTGTTGATTCATGGGGTAAAAATAGGGGTAAGTCGGTCAGTTACCGGTCTATAAATTGTATTAATGTCGTACTGGCATTCTTTGTAGATTTGAAGTAAGTATATGAAAATTATTTGGCATGGGCATTCGGACGTTTATTAACTTATTCTTACTGCTCGTATTCCATTTCACAATAAGCCAGGCGCAGACTATAGATGGGCTCTGGCTGGGTATCACCTACCCCACCAACCCACAACAGGTCATCTACAATTATACGATGACGCTTACGCAGGCTGGCAGTACACTAAGCGGCACAGCACAAACGGCCAATCCCGATGTACCCTTTAGTGGCCTGGCTTACATATCGGGGCAGGTTAATTTAACGACAGTACAGTTCAATGAATCGGACAAAAATGGAAATACGGCCGTCCAGAATCTTTGTTACTGGCGCGGAACAATGACCTATAACCCCGTTGACGAAAGCTTGATTGGCACCTACGAAAGTATAACCAATGGCAAGACTTGTACTGATGCCTCGGGTGGTAAAGTTGAATTATATCGCATTGTCCTTAAATCCGGTGCGACCTACTGCAAAGGAAGCCCAATTAATCTGATCGTAACGGGCAAAGATATCCGGTGGTATTCATCGACGTCCAAGACTAATTTACTGGCAAAAGGTAATACATACAGCCCAAAAATTACCCAGACAACTACTTTCTACATTAGTCAAACCCTGTATCAAAACGAAAGTCCGGCGATTCCCATTACCATTACAGTTAATGAGCCCGCCTTTAAGGCCACATCGACCAATACAGGATGCGACAAAACCAATGGATCTATTGAAGTTATCGCTTCTGGCGCGACTGGCTGGCAATATAGCCTGAACGGTGGCGCTTTTCAGGCAACTCCCACGTTTACAAGTCTCAGCCCTGGTTCCTATACAGTAGTCGCTAAAGATGCTGCGGGTTGCCAGGCCGCTCAACCAGTTGTTATTACGGCCGATGCTGCCCCAACCATTAGCAGCTTGCAAAGTAAGCCCCCGCAGTGCGCAACCGACAATGGCGAAGTCAGCGTAATAGCCGCCGGTGGTAAGACTCCACTGGTTTACTCCATTAACTATGGGATTACGTTTCAGGACAGCCCGATTTTTACTAAACTAACCGGTGGAGCTTATACCTTTCGGGTACGCGATGCGAATGGATGCGAAGTCAACAAGGTGGTTAATCTGCCCGTTTTTAAACCAATGGATATTTTGAGCACAATAGCTGTGCCTACTACCTGCGGTCAAACCAACGGGCAAGCATCTATGACCGTTGGCGGTGGACGTTTGCCCGTATTATACGGCATTGACAATCGTCCATTCCAGACCAGTCCTATTTTCAATGGCTTACAGGCTGGCACGTATACCCTCATAGCGAAAGATAGTGCCGGCTGTACACTTAGTGAGTCTGTGAGTGTAGCCGCCAGCACCGGCCCGTCAGTGGGCGATGTTCAAACGACGGCTTCGGCCTGTGGCGAACAAAACGGAGCTATTCGTATCGCACCGAGTGCCGCTACCGTGAACGTGGATTTCTCTCTCGATGGCCAGTCCTTTCAGCGAAACAGTAACTTTCCGGGTCTAAAAGCCGGTGTATATACCCTTACCATAAAAGACGACAATAAGTGTATAATCACGCAGTCGATTCGTATTTCTCTCGACTGTGCAGACCAGATTCACCTGCCAACGGCTTTCTCGCCCAACCAAGACGCCCTGAACGATGCTCTCACCGTTCGCTTTGCTTTTCCGTCGATTACAATTGCCACATTCATTGTTTATGATCGTTGGGGTGCAGTCCTGTATAATCGTGCTAATTTTGCCATCTCAAGTGGCGAACCGCTCTGGGATGGTCAAATAAACGGTCAGCCAGCACCAACAGGCATGTATGCGTATCGGCTAGACTG
>JANXVQ010000590.1 GCA_025351545.1 Spirosoma sp. | reverse complement strand
CTTTCACCGCTCCGGCGGCCCGGTCTTTCGCTCTCTCGCCAATAAATCTAGTTGGTATCGTCTGTTATAGCTTCATCATCGCCAATTCGATTGCCTTTCATGAAGTTTATTAACAACGAAATTCGAAAAGTCTCAGACAATGGACTGCCCTGTTTTACAGGCAACAGATAGGAGAAATCAACACCAAATCGTTGTTGAAGTCTTAGGCCAATACCCGTCGTTATGTACTTACGACCCCCCTTTTGGTTCGATTCGTCAAAATAACCAACGCGAGCCGCAAACTGGTCGTTGTACCAATACTCAACACCGGTTGAAATCGTTATTTCTTTCAGTTCTTCACTGAAACCACCCGGTGCGTCGGCAAAGGAGCCAAATACCGAACTGAAATAGTCTTTATTGCCATTTAAGTTGGTTGGAACTCCATTAACGAGCTGAACATTGGGCGTTGGAACCATCAGTTTATTTGCGTCCAATACAAAGTTGAATTTATTGTATTGGTCTGCGTACAACGTAAATCTGGTTCCCAGTCGTAGGTTAGTCGGGATAAAGTAGCTTTGGGTGCCGCCATAATTAATCCGGCCGCCAAGGTTTGATATCATACCACCAAATGCCCAGCCAATTCCTTTACCCGTTGCATTATCGCGGGATTCGTTCTGATAGTAAGCACTGATATCAGCCGCGGCAGTTGACCCTGGCTTCAGACCGGGATTGCTACTTCCGGCAGCCAGATTAGAACTCAGGTACTTGAGGTCTACAGCCAACGAGAAATTTTGCGACAGCCGTTGGGCAAACGAAGCAGTAAGGGCGTACTCACGAGAGTTAAACGTACCGGCTGCAACACCTGTTGCTGTGGTAAAGTCAACCGTTCCCAGGTCAAAATACATCAACGAACCAGCGACTACCGAATTTTTTCCAACTTTTCCATAGCCACTTAAGTAGGTATAGTACATGTCGCCAATTAAGTTGCGCAACCAGGGAGTGTAGGAAATTGACCCACCTGATTTTTGCTTGGCAAACACTAACTTCGATGGATTCCAGAAAACAGCGTTAGCATCTACATCGCCGAGGGCTACGCCAGCATCACCCAGCGCACCGGAACGGGCATCGGGAGTGAAGTTCAGGAAGGGCACCGACGAAGTTGGAATGTTTAATTGCTGGCCATTAAGGTTAGTTTGGGCAGAAGCAACGAACGGAGAAAGACTACAAATGCCAAGAAGTACACGAAAAAAATTGCGCTTCATATAAAGAGTGTTGGTCAACGACAGCAACTGGTGATAATGGTAGTGACAGTCCTGTGCGGTCAAAATTACAATGAAAGGTTGGATTAGAAAAAACGAGATGATTTTAAGTCTGTAAAATCATTTGGTTAATATTATGCGGCAGGTACTGGTAGCAACTGTGCCATCTACCGCCGAACGGGCTTGAAACTGAACAATATATAGACCATTGGGTAACGGTTGTCCTGTATTGGTAAGACCATTCCAGGTTCCAGCATCGAGTACAGCTTCACAATCTGTACACTGACCTGCCTGCTGTTTTAACAAACGGCCATTGAGATCATATATACCCCATGTCCAGTCCAGCGGCTCCCCCGAGCGATTCAATTCGGCCGTTACTGTCGTTTGAGCTGTAACTGGATTCGGACTGGTCCGCAATATACGCACTTCCAGTCCCGACCGTGCCAAAACTACTAAGGTCAACGCGCCCTCTGCTGAATTATTGTTGATATCCCAGGCTTTGACCCGAATAGGATACGTTCCTGGTGCCACATCACGGAAAGTATACAGCACTTCCCCCTGTCGTCCGTCAATTCCATTGGCTACATAACTCTCGTTTAAAATAAGCGTTGGTCGATTGTCAAGCTGAGCGGTAAGTTCGTGTCCTAATCCTGATCGGGCAATGTTAATTCCCCGATTGTCTGACAAACCGATTCGCAGCGTTACGTCTGGCCCCGCTACTCGCACAACTTCATTTTCAGATGTTCCTCCAATTATTGAGAGCGTCACGACGGGAGGTTGATTATCTACACTATCAGCAAGAACGCTGCCACCAACGCGCAGACTGTCATAACTACCAGCCGCATTAAGCAGACTATCGCTCTGCACAGCATATAAATACAGTTTTGCCTGCCCAACGGTGTAATTGATATCCTTAGGCATTGTAAATCTCACCGTAAACTGCCCCTGTTTTACGGGAACCTGCCCTGTGAAGATTGGATTGGAAAATGCCTTATATGTCATTTTAGGGCTACCAGCATCCGACCCAAGAGTGGTATGTGTCGTCGCTTTGTCATATAATGTTAATCGGAGGAGACCCGAGAAACTGGCGAGTCGTTGACCTTGCTGGCGAATTTCACCCGACAATTCGACGGTTTGCAACGCCCGAAGGGTATCGATTCGGGTAGCCGTTACCGTTTTACTATTCACCTGCGTAAGTACTGCCTGTGCCTGTGGATAAGCTAATCGCATGGATGGATCACCAAGGAGCGCAAAATTTCGATTAACAGGTCCGCTTAAACTGTTGTTTTTTGTACTCCGCATCACCTCCCCTAACCGGGGCATTTGCCCGTTGACAGGTTTAAAAACAGCATCATAAAATGCCTGATTCAGCAACAGATTAGTGTTGGCATACACAGGCCGTGTTGTTGTCAGTAACCCAATGGCACCGCCCGTTCGGCTTAGCAGCGTCAATTCGGCGCCAGAATTAACGCTGGGATCATCGTAGCGCCCAAATTGACACGTAGCTGTTACGAATAAAGGTAATCGCTGATTTTTCCAGGAAAGAATATCCTGAAGAGTTACAATCTGTTCGTCGGCGAGGTCTAAAATCCCACCATGTCCACTATAATTAATGATGAGCTGTCCATCGGCAATTCCCTGATTGATAATTTGGTTTACAAGGGGGGCTTTCTGACCATTACTTGTACTCTCTTGCGGATAATCATCCAGAAATACTCGTTGCGGTCGATATGCCGGGGCCGTTTTCTCAACGCTTCTTACTAATTGATCAGCATCCTGCTGATGAATATTAAAATCACCATCGTCGGCAATAACCATCAATCGGGTTTGCCAGTCGCCGGATAACGATCGATCAGCGCTATAGCGAATAAGCTTATCAACGACAGTGTGGGCTTCATCGACCGATTTTACCGGCAGTCGGCCAACGCCAACATCCATTTTATAGTCGCCATTCTGATTTTCGGGCCATTCACCTTCTGTGGCATCCATAAACCCAAAATAATCGTCAGACGAATAACTTAAAACCGGATGCAAGGACTCCCGGCTCTCATAAACCGGCACCATATTCGCTAATTGCGTTGGGCTAACCGACCCGCCTATATTTCGAAAGTTGTAGGTCGCATCACCGAAAAGCAATACATACCGGAGCTTAGTGGGTTGTTGCTGGTAAAAATATCTGGCCATATCCCGGATGGTCGTCGGATCGGCCCTACCCGACCCAAATTCATTATAAACCTGCTGCGTTGTAACAACCAGCACCGAAAGTTGATCGTGGTCGCGTCGAAATTGAGCTAATCGCTCAGCCTGTTCACGCCAGGCGGCTGGGGTCACAAGAACTAAATCGGGCACGGCTTGGGCCCGCACATTCTGATTAGCGATCGTGAATAATGACACGGGCGATAAAAACTGGGCTTCAGCAAACAAAAAATAGTCGCCAAGGTGCGAATTTATCCAGCCAGCCTCTTGTGCGGCCGACAATGTATATCCCTGTATACCAGGAGCAAGCGGGTTCGTTACATCCCAAACGCGCAAATTGGCGTTTGCCTGCCGAACGGCAGTTTGACCCACCAGTAATCGGCGGACCCAAATCGGTTTGTCAAACTGCCGAAGTTCACGTCGGGTTTGCACAGAGAGAAAATTAAGATATCCCTGGGCTGACTGCTGGCCATTTTTTCGGAATGTCAACGCCAGCCGGATCGGACTATCGACTGTAGCTATTTTGATTGAAAACGTATCTGTTTTTGCAATACCCTGGTAGTCATATTCATAGCCAGAGACCGTTGATATGGCCATCGTACCAGCTAATTGACCGTTGACTTGAAGTCGAAATTGCGTTGGCGATATAGCTCCCGCTACAACTGAAGCCGTTAACCGGAGAGGCACATTGGCTATGACCCCGGCCACGTCAAAGGGAATTGTTTGAGTTGTGTCAATTGTCATGTATTCGCCCAGCCATTCCCGGCCTGAACGGACGGATGGAACTTTCAATAAATCCTGCTCATGAAACTGATAATCATCAAACGTTGTGCTCGTAGACGTACCCGATAAGTTACCCGCCGGTCGATCAGCCATTCGTGAACCGGGTGCATCGCCAATCGTCAGAAAATAAAAGGTTGTATCAGAATAAGGGTTGATTTGATGCGTGAAACGCCGGGCTGTCGAATCGTATCGAACAACATGCGGACTCTGCCCGAAAAATAATATGGCATCTGTTGGATCGAACCGACCATCAACTTCACCCAATACCTGAATGGCATTTTCGGTTAAGTCTGCTGGGCGTGGCGTGGCATTAGGTTGGGGTAATACAGCCCCTCCATTGCCATATAGTCGCAATTTTCGGGGATCGGCAGCGGCAAAAGCAGGGTTAAGTTGAGCTAACTGAGTTTGACTAAGTCGATAAGCGCCCGATTCTGTAACGCCGATCTTTACCCAAATGCCCGACTTGAGTACTGATTGTGCTTTTGAATAAGGAGTAAATAATAAACAATAAAGTATAACGTATATGGCCAGTTTCATCCAGTTTCTCTGGAGTGGACTTCGTTCAGTAGACATCATACATTTTTCATTATTCATCAACTTCCACCCATGCGTGAGCCAGAATTGCGTATGATTTACCCGACGACACTTCTCTACAAACGACACGAGTCCGGCGAAGCGTACCTCGGATATAGGTCTTTTTTGCAAATTGAAAAGCTTTCCCCTCGGGTACATTACGCAGAAGTATTTTATTTTCTTCAACAGCGGTTACTTCCCTAGCGTCCAGTTGCCGTAATGCCAGCATAAGAGCCGGACTGGCATACGTTGTTGCCGCAGGTTTGGCCATGTAACGTTGAAGCGGC
>JANXVQ010000562.1 GCA_025351545.1 Spirosoma sp. | reverse complement strand
TGCTTTTCGTAGATGATTACATTTCGTTCGTGAAGTTGCTCTAACAAGATCTCTATTTCGGGTTGGTTCAGCGAAAAAGCCCGCGCTAAAGTCGATTCCGATATCGTAATGAAGTCTGTAAATAACTCACCGCCATATATCCGCAACAGCAACTTCAGAAAGGAATCGAAACGCGGATTCAATACCTGAAATTCGTATAACTGCCTGTTGTCCAGCACCACCGCCAGCCGGGAAGGGTGATAGTAATTTTCGTTTAATTGAATAAATCCTTCCAGTTGAAGTTGCTTTAGGGCGTAATGCGTTTCCTGCTGCGGCAGATTAAACGTATTGGTGAACACGCTCAAATCGAAATCATAACTGCTAAACTCGCCACCACCCACGGGCACCGCCGTGTAGTTGGCAATGGCCTGATACACCCGACGCAGCATCTCGACAGGCTGATAAAGCTGTTCGGTTCTGTAGCGTAAATTCTCCAGATCACCGTTGGTGTAGAGCATCACGGCATAGGCTTTCTGACCATCTCGCCCGGCCCGGCCCGCTTCCTGATAATAGGCTTCGAGCGAGTCGGGCACATCTAAATGGACCACCACCCGAACATCGGGTTTGTCGATGCCCATGCCAAAAGCGTTGGTTGACACGATTACCCGCGTCTGATTCTGTATCCAGGCATCCTGTTTCTCGCTTCGCTGTTGAGTTGTCAGGCCAGCGTGGTAGAAATCAGCCGAAATGCTCTGTCGCACAAGCCATTGCGCTATGTTTTGTGTTTGCTTACGGCTACGAACATACACAATGGCCGAACCCGGTACATTTAGCAGAATACGCAGCAGTCGGGCTTCTTTATTTTCTTCGGGAACAACCGAATAAGACAGGTTTGGACGGGCAAATGTTTGCCTGAATATCCGGGGTGTTTTTAAGGCCAGTTTTTCCAGAATATCGGTCTGTACGTCGGGGGTAGCCGACGCGGTCAGGGCAATAATCGGGGTATCGGGAATGAGTTCACGGAACTCGGAAATTTGCAGATAAGGCGGCCTAAAGTCGTAGCCCCAAGCCGAAATGCAGTGTGCCTCGTCAACAGCTAACAGGCAGACGGTCATCTGTTTGACGCGCTCAATAACGATTTCGGTACGCAACCGTTCGGGCGAAACGTACAGGAATTTGGTGTTCCCGTAAATGCAATTGTCGAGAATCGTATCAATCTCCCGGTAGTGCATTCCGGAGTAAATTGCCGAAGCTGGAATACCCCGTTTGCGTAACTGTCCAACCTGATCTTTCATCAGGGCAATAAGGGGCGTTACCACAATGCAAACGCCTTTCATTGCCAGCGTTGGCACCTGAAAACATATGGATTTTCCTCCACCGGTTGGCATCAGTACGAGAGCATCCTGCCGGTCTAGCACGGCATTAACCACGTCTTCCTGCATGGGCCGGAAGTCAGAATAACCCCAAAACTGTTGTAAAATCTGGCGAATGGTCAATACGTTGTGGGTTGATCGTGTAGTATGGAGCAATTACAAACAACAAACCGTTCGTTAATCCCGTACAAACTTTAGTCGATGCTACGAATTTACAACTGAACGGTCCTTTTTTATGCCTTTTCGTATGCATTTAGTGCCGAAATTTGCATTTTTAACAAAGCACATCCCTGCGCCGGATAGCTAGCTATACGTCAATATGAATTATAGGAATGTCTCTCGATTGATTTTTGTAATCGGATTACTGGGAGCGAATATCGTGCTGGCTCAGAAAAGCAATTTGCCTACGCCCAATGCTCAGTTGTCCAGACCGGTAAGCATGTCGATGGCTGGCACGAAAATCAGCTATTATTCTACGGGAGAAAATTCATTAACATACACTCCGCGACCTGTTGACTTTCTTCAATTCAAAAGTCCGAATGCCCGTCCACTGGCTCCTACAGCACAATTTATAGTTACGTATACGAATTTTACGGCCGAAGCAAAACAGGCTTTTCAGTATGCGGTCGATATTTGGTCAACGCTGATCGTCTCATCGGTGCCCATCCGGATTCAGGCAAACTGGGTGTCGCAGGTGCCTAATTTACTGGGCTCGGCAGGTCCGGCCTCCTACCGATATAATTTCGACGGTGGTCAAAAAGCAACCGCGTTTTACCCAATTGCACTGGCCGAAAAAATTGCCCGACGTGACTTGAATAGTGTAACCGAGGCCGATATTGTCGCCGATTTTAATCGTAATAATAATTGGTACTATGGCACTGATGGCAAAACACCTTCTGGTCAGACAGATCTGGTAACGGCCGTCTTGCATGAACTGGCGCATGGGCTGGGCTTCATTGGTTTTTTCAACGTTGAGCAGGGTAAGGGCGATCAGGGAAACGGGCAATATTTAGCCGATTTACCTTCGATTTATGATCACTTTATCGAAAATGGCCAGGGAAAGCGTCTGGTAACTTCTCAAAATGAGTACCCCAACAACTCGATAGCCTTAAATCGCCAGTTGACAGGTAATGATTTGTTTCTAAACGGACCAGTTTTACGGCGACTAACAGGCCAGAAGCTCAGACTTCAGGCGAAAGCTACGTTCGATAGATCGGCAAGTATTTATCACCTCGACGAAGATGTCTACTCACGGGGCAACGTTAGCTCATTGATGAGTGCTATGTTGGGACAAGGCGAATCAGTTCATTCGCCGGGGCCGCTTGTGCTAATTTTCCTGTCTGATCTGGAGTGGAAAACGACCTCGCTGCTACACCAACCCATCGCAAACTCCGAAGATGTGAAAGACTTTGTATTCAGCGTTCGGGTCGTCAGCGATACGACGCTGACGGCGGGTTCTGTCCGGTTGTTTTATCGGAAAAGTGCCCCTGCGGCTAAAGATTCAACATATACTGCCGTATTGCCCATCCGATTGGGTATATCAGACGAGTATCAGTATACGCTTCCTGCAGCCCAGGCGCAAGGCAGTATCTGGTATTATTTCCAAGCTCAGGATGCATCGAGTCGTACATTCACAAATCCCGGGAAACTCACCAACGGGGCACAAACCTGGCACCACATAGGAATCGGCCCGGACAATACGCCACCAGTAATTCAGTACAGCCCATCAAAAAATACTATTTTCTCGGTGGCCGCTGCGGATAGCTTGCCCATCTACGCCCGCATTACCGACGATCGAAGTAACATTGGGTCTGCCTATGTTGAGTACCAGATTAACGGCCTATCTCAGCCAAACCGAACCTTGCGGTATAGCCGCCGAACGGTTAACAATATCACCTATGATAGTGTCTACACGAACCGGATCGATTTTCCTGCCAATTCATTAAAAGCAGGCGATAGGATTACGTACCGAATTGTTGCCAGAGACTCGTCGCGAAATAAAAATCAGATGGTTAGTCCAGCAACTGGGTTTTATGAGCTTAAGGTCGTTGCGACACAGGCAGTGCGCGATCAATATATTAATACGTTCAGCGATGCAACAACGGTCAGTGATTTTACGGGCTCCGGTTTTACGATAACGTCCCCGTCTGGATTCAGTGATGCGGCTATTCATTCGGACCACCCTTATCGGAATGGCAACGATTTTCAGGGTCAAAGCAATTATGAATACGTGTTACTGACCCCAATTAGAATCAAGGCCAATCCCGATAGTGCGGTTATTCGTTTCGACGAAATTGTGCTGGTTGAACCGGGAAGCGCCGGGAGTCATCCGGGCGATACTAACTTTTATGACTACGTTATTATAGAAGGCTCCCGCGACAAGGGGGCCACCTGGAAACCTCATGTCGATGCCTATAGCTCAGCTGATAAAGCTGATTGGTTGGCGGCTTATAACAACAATTTGGTTACCAATACGACGGGTGAGCAAAACTCTGCAACGGCAGGTGTTCCCGCCTTATACAGACATCGGGATATCCCACTTCTAAATCAAAAAAGCCTTTTTCAGGCGGGCGATCTAATTCTGATTCGGTTTCGGTTATTGGCTGATCAACTGGCCCACGGTTGGGGTTGGGCTATTGATAACCTGAGAATTCAGGCTCCGTCTTCGCCACTGGTGCTGGCCATAGAGCCAACTAACTCAGGGTCGTTCTTAGTCTACCCAAACCCAATGACAAACGGTATGGTGCAACTAGACGCTGATTTGCCAAAAGCAACGTCCGACGTTCAACTAAGTATTGCTGGACCAACTGGCCAGATTTTACGGCAACAAATGCTAAACGTTAGGAATAAGAAGGTGAGTGAACAACTCGACCTGAGCCATCTGGCAGTCGGTTTATATTTCTTGCGGCTAGATGTTGGCGATACTGTGCTGACGCAAAAAATTCTTGTTACGAAGTAAGAAAGCCTTTCAAGATGGATTCGTGAGACCTAAGCATGGTTGTCATGAATAGCCCTAATCGTCTCTTGTGCGCAGATTTGGGATTGCCACAATAGCGCTACGGCTGCGAACTGCCGAGGTAATAAAAAAACCCGTTGCCCTAGGGCCATTGGTATTCGTGTTGATAATGTTGGTTGGCACGTTGGCCGATGGCGTAGCAAACAGACCACCATTCGTGATTTGCGTTCGCAGTTGCTGCCAAAAGTTAAAGGCTTCGTAGGTAAGTGACTGGACTTCTACGTTTACGACATCATTCAGAGTATATAAACTATCTGGATTGATAGACCGCCGAATGGGTACAATGAACGATAATCCATCTGTAACTGTACTGGCTCCCCGAAACGCGCCATCCTGAGAGGTGATAATATTGTTGGGCTTACTTTGCAGCTCGCCATTTCGGAAAAACCGAATCCGGTAATAGTCTACTTCGTTGGGAATGTCAACGGCGTAGAATTCAGCCCGGTAGCCGTCTTTTTTTGAAAACGGGCTAAGCTTCCGTTTAACAAAGATGAGCGAATCGACCGGCGGCACACGGTTCATTTTTGAACTGGCCTGATATGTACTGCCCTGATGGGCAATCGTGAGTTGGTATGTCCGCCCAATATGCCCAAGGGTATCTTTATTGGTTGGCTGCCAAACATAATAACCGTCCTTGTCGGGGTCCGAAAAAGAGTATTTCTTGCCAGCATTATCTGAAACCGTAACGGTTGCACTGGTTACCGGAGTGGGTATGCTGCTATCAAAATAAGCGGCTGTTTGCGTTAGCCGTATAGACTGCTGACCGGGCTGATCAGTTAATAGTCCATCTACTGATAATTGAATCGGTCCGGTTTCAAGTTTGGCATTAATAACAGTCGTACAACCGCTCAACGCGAGGCTAATTGCAATGAGAAATGAGAGTATAAGCGTTAGTTTCATAATTGTAGTACCGGTCCTCCGGGTCGGGTATTTACTATATCTCAGCCGACGGGTCGGTACGGTTAAAATTTAAAATTGTATGTTACCGACGGAATAAAGGTTGCAAAAACGGAATAGCGAATTGCTTCGGTTACGCGGGAATTGTCGGCGCTGGGCTGGAAATACACAGAAAAAGCGTTTTTTCGGGCATACACGTTGTAAACAGAAAATACCCAGTTGTCTTCTTTTTTCTTGCCCGGTCGTTTGCGACCCTGTAACGTTGCCGCCAGATCGAGCCGGTGATAGGCTGGAATACGGTAATTGTTGCGGGAGTTATCGGTGTTTTGCGGCACTACATAGCCTTCATACTCAAACCGGTTCGTTGGGAATGTCGCTGGCGTGCCACTGGCAAGGGTGAATGTGGCTGAGAAATTCCAGCGTTTGGCCGCTGGTGGATCGTAAAGCAGTACCGACGTTAGGGTGTGCCGTTTGTCGAATCGTGTCGGATACCAGTTGTTGTTATTGATGCCATTTACCTGTCGCTCGGTTTTGGCTAATGTGTAGCTTATCCACCCGTTGATAACGCCGGTGTTACGTTTCACAAAAAACTCGGCTCCGTAAGCGCGTCCTTTGCCACTTAGCAAATCACCTTCGAGGTATTTATTCAAAATCAGGCTGGCCCCGTCTATATAGTCAATCTGGTTCTGGAGCCATTTGTAATAGACTTCCACTGAGGCTTCAAATTCGCGTCCGGTGTGCCCGAAATTTTTGAAGTAGCCTCCGGCAATCTGGTCTGCAATTTGTGGCTTAACGTTATTGGTCGAGGTTGTCCAGACATCCAGCGGTGTCGATGCCGTTGTGTTCGAAATCAGGTGAATGTATTGTGCCAGCCGATTGTAACTGAACTTGAGCGAACTATTATCTGTCAGGTCATATTTGGCCGCAAAACGTGGTTCCCAATTGCCGTACGTTTTAATTACATCACTTCCGCGATAAGCTACCGTTGTGATGACCTCGCGTCGGGTGCCAACCGGCACATCTGTCTGAAACGTATAGGCTTCGCCCGGCCCAACATAATTGAACAGCGAATAGCGCAGGCCGTATTGAAGCTGGAGTTGGGGCGTTACCTGTTGTTCGTTCGCTACATACAAGGCACCCTCGAGGGCGTGTTTGTTGGCCAGCCCAAACGTTCTGACACTGCCCGCACTGGCAGCTGTGGCCATTCCGGGTTGGAAATCATGAATAATAACCTGACCTCCAAAGGAAATGGTGTTTTTGCCCAGAAATAACGAGAAGTCAGGTTTGAGGCTATAATCGACAATGCGCGAATCAGTCCGAAAATAATCGTTTGGCTTTTTCTGTTTCAGGTCCGTATTCAGCGAGTAGTCATAATTGCTGTAATATGCTGTCGTATTCAGAAATAGCCGGTCGCTAAAAACGTGATTCCAGCGGGCCGATAAGGTCGTATTTCCCCAGTTAAATCCAAAGTCGGAGCCAAACACATCGCGGCCAAGATAGCCCGACAAAAAGACTGTATTTTTATCGTTGATGTGATAATTTCCTTTGGCGGTGAGGTCGTAGAAATAAAACTTAGCCCCCTTCAAATCACTATTCAAAAACGGCTGGGCCAGAATATCGGCATAGGAGCGACGAGCGGCTACAATAAACGAACCTTTCCCTTTAAACAAAGGTCGTTCGTAAGACAATCGGCTAAAAATCAGACCAATACCGCCGTTCAATTCTGGCTTCTTCGCGTTTCCTTCTTTCAGTCGAACATCCAGAATAGAAGCAATCCGGCCACCGTAATTCGCGGGAATACCACCTTTAATAAGCTTCACATCTTTTACGGCATCAGGATTGAAAACCGAAAAGAAGCCAAACAGGTGAGAAGAATTATAAACGGGAGCTTCGTCCAGCAAGACCAGATTCTGATCAATGCTGCCCCCGCGAACGTTAAAACCCGTTGCGCCTTCACCTACCGTCGATACACCCGGCAGCAGTTGAATACTTCGAATCACATCGACTTCACCGAGTAGGGCCGGGATCCGTTTCAGTGTTTTTACGTCAATTTGATTGACACTCATTGCAATATTTTTAACATTATCGTCTTCTCGGTTCGTAGAAACGACAACCTCGTCAAGTTGCTTGCCTTCCTGACTTAATTCAAGGTCAAGACGTACATTTCGGTCGGTCAGATCAACGATTTTGGTTTGTTTTGCATAACCAACGTAGCTTATAACAAGATTATAATTTCCCGGCGGAATCGTAATGGCATAAAACCCGTAGCTGTTTGTTATCGCTCCGGTAGCTGTTTCTTTAACATAAACGGAAACGCCAATCAGACCTTCGCCGTTGCCCGCATCCTTTATATAGCCGTTAATGGTCAAACCAGCCGCCCGGCTCCCTTTAGCCTGTACAGTGCTAATTGTATTTTGTGATCCCTGCGCCTTGCTGTCCGGCAACGGTATGAAATAAATAAAGAGGCAGCAAAGCCGAAATAGTATCGTATGTTTCATTGCGTTATATAAAGACTATTCACTCAGTGAGCGGTGGCTCAGGTTGTTAACGTGAAAGTACAGATTGGTATAGCAAGCTTGGGTTAAAAATAGATAAACCAGCTAAATATGAGGGTGGACGGCGTATTTTATTGGATAAAACCAATTCCACTGTTTTTCGGTAAACGCCATAAAAAATCATGCTTCAAATCTTCATCGCCCGGTTTCTTAAATGGAGCCATCTTAAACCGGGATGGATTGACATCCTTGAACACCCGCCGAATACTGCTGTCTTTTCCAGCCGCATCCATCGCCTGAAATACAACCGGTAAGCCGTAATGTTCGTCGGCATGCATCTGGTTTTGAGCCTGACCCCATTCAGACAGCCAGTTCATCCGGTTGTTTGCTTTTATCGGCTTTGCTGGTGTAAAAAGGATCTATTAATGTGGGTATTTCACTAATGGAAAATGGTCGTTTTTCGTCGTAATAAAACGAATTACTGTTGGGTTTTTTCACTAACGTGCCGTGGCCATATAAATAAATGGATAATGAGTAATAATTTGATAATCAGACATTTTCCATTGTTAATTTACTTGGCTGTAGGAGTAATTTTCCGTCGAACGGGGTTGCCATTCGACAGAAGAATAATATGGAACTACTGCGCCCGAATAATGGGAATCAGTTTTTGTAAAGCTTTAAATCGCTTATCGTCCGGTTCCGGATCGGCAATGGGTAGCTTTTTAAGTTCGTCGATAATGATTCGTCCTACCAGCAAACGCATGTTCTTTTTATCGTCGGCGGGAATGACATACCAGGGTGCTTTTTCGGTAGCCGTTGCGGTGATGCAAGTTTCGTAAGCATCCTGATAATCAGCCCAGAAGTCGCGTTCTTTCACATCGCCTTCCTGAAACTTCCAGTTCTTTTCTGAGTCCTCAATACGGGCAATCAGCCGATCAGCCTGTTCTTCTTTAGAAACGTGTAGGTAAAACTTAATCGTCGGGAAGCCATTTCGGTACAGATAAGTCTCCATATTCACGATGGCTTCGTACCGGTGTTTGAAAAGCTTGTCCAGATCATCGGTCATTTTTTCCGGCAAGCGCTGACTCTGCATCAGGATTTCCGGATGAACTTTCGTTACTAATACTTCTTCGTAATACGACCGATTGAAAATGCCAACTTTACCGCGTTCGGGTAGTTCGCGCCAGCTGCGCCATAAAAAATCGTGATCAAGTTCCTGATCGGTGGGGCGCTTGAACGAGTAGACCTGTACTCCAGCGGGATTGGTTCCGGTAAAAACGTGTTGAATCGTACCGTCTTTGCCGGCCGCATCCAATGCCTGAAATACAGTTAGTAAGCCGTACCGATTGTGGGCGTACATGCGCTCCTGCCACTTGTCAATCTCGGCGGCCTGTTGCCGAAGCAACGCTTCATAATGGTCATCGTCTTCGTAAAGATCATCTACTTTAGTAGGCGCTTTTTTCAGCTTGGCTGATTTGTCTCCGTCATAACGGAAACGGTCGGTATCGAAGTCTTTCACAGGCATAGGGGCGCAAACTTTACGCAGGTCAGTTATGTTATTCGTTTGAGTTTAAACCACAAACCTAACGAATGGTTGCGATTGCACTTCGCAAACAAGTTGCCGCGTTGACAACGTTGCTTGCTTCGGTCTTTGGCCCGACGCAGGGCGCAAAATCGGTGACTCAAACGAAATCAATACCTATGACCACAAATCAATCTGCCAATCTAGCCAAAGCGACCTTTGGGACGGGCTGTTTCTGGTGTACAGAAGCTTTATATGAATCGCTCGACGGCGTTATTTCGGCTGTTTCTGGCTACGAGGGAGGCCAAAAGGCGAATCCGACTTATGACCAAGTATGTACGGGTAAAACCGGACATGCCGAATGTGTTGAGGTAACGTACGACCCGGAAAAAATTACCTTTCAGGGGTTACTGGAAGCGTTTTTCCGTAGCCACGATCCAACTTCCCTGAACCGTCAGGGGGGCGATGTTGGCACACAATATCGGTCGGTAATTTTTTACCACACGGATGAACAGAAATACCTTGCCGAAACGGCTAAAACTGAATTAGACAAAGCCGGTGCATATGACAGTCCGATTGTAACGGAAATCAGCCCGGCCGAAACGTTCTACGAAGCCGAAGCATATCATCAGAGCTATTTCGCAAATAATCCTAATCAGGGCTATTGCGCGTTTGTAATTGCGCCTAAGCTCGATAAGTTTAAAAAGGTATTCAAAGAGAAATTGAAGCCTGCTGAGCAATATTAAGCAAGCATGAAAGAAAGTACAGAAGCCCCTCTTGAGGGGCTTTTTTTATGCTTTGAAAATCAGACAGTATAAGATCGCACCGGTTCAGCGCAATTCTTATTCCGTCGAACCGGGCAGCCCATACGATATTTCGCTGGTTTCTGTTAGGGCAACAGGTTGAATATAAGCGTGCTTGATAGCGGGAAACGCCTGATAAACCGACCTGTGAATACGCACGATAGCGTTATTGATGGTCTCCGTTGTTAGTTCAGCCTGAAAGGCAACACCCTGCACCAGCGTAATTTCTTCGGGTCCCAGATAAATAGTGGCGATTTGCATCGCTTTCAGAACGGCCGGATCAGCTTCGGTCAGGGCTATCAACTGACGGGTCGTATTAAAGTCGACGCCTTCGCCCATTAGCAGACTTTTACTTTCCCGGGCCAACACCACGGCCACGCCTACAAGAAGCAGGCCAATCAGAATCGACGCGCTGGCATCGAAATAGGGGTTATCAAATGTGTGGCCCAGAAAAACGCCTAAAAAAGCAATAATCAGACCCAGCACATCAGACGCATCTTCAAATAAAACAGTAAACGTAGCCGAATCTTTACTGTCTTTTATGGCAGCCCAGACTGACTGACCTCCACGTTTGGCATTGAAAGCTCGCCAGGCTGTAAGCAACGAATACCCATCTAAAACAAAGGCGATACCCAGAACAATGTAATTCCAGAAGGGATCTTTAATAAGCTCTGGATGCTGCATATGGGTTACGCCTTCGTAGAAGGAGACGCCACCACCCACAGCAAAGATCAGTAAGGCCACCACATAAGACCAGAAATACTGCTCCCGACCGTAGCCAAAAGGGCGTTTTTGGTCGGGTGGGCGCTGGCTTCGGTTGATGCCCAGTAGCAATAACAACTCGTTTACTGTATCGACCAGAGAGTGAATTCCTTCCGATAACATGGCTGAACTGCCTGTAATGCTGGCCGCTACAAATTTGGTAACAGCAATGCCCAGATTAGCTGCCAGTGCTGTATAAAGTGGTGTTTTAGAAGAAGACATACCGTAGCAACATTTTCGCCCGATGGATGTTTGACAGGGCTTGTCACACTAAAGCCAATATTAAAGTACCACAGGTTTAGCTACTCCCGAAAAAATCAGAGAACCAACTGTCTTCCTACGGGGGCTATGTCCGGCAGCTACTAACTGTTTAGGCAGACCAGTTTGGTTTCTTAATCAGATACAAATAGCCATTATTGATTTGTTGGGTATTACTGCCCTTATGTTGTGCCCTGCCAATCCATTAAACATGATGAGGGTATAGCTTAAATAAATCACACACATGAGAAAGTGTGTCGTCAATCAGGTGGTTAACGATATCATCACCTGAGAGAAAATCAATAGGATGTGCAAGGAAATACAGCCGATAAGCCAATGTGGTTTACTCCTTACCTGTACATCATTACCCACTATCCTTATTGGATATTGTATATTACCATAAATGGTATAATTTAAACTAATTAGTTATAAATATGATATAATGTTTACTAAATGTAAATATTTAGTTAAAAAAAAATATATTATTAAAT
>JANXVQ010000558.1 GCA_025351545.1 Spirosoma sp. | reverse complement strand
ACTGCTCAAAACTGGGGCTAATCGTTTGATTCGGTTATTCGGTAAACTACTCCGCATCGTGAAATGGGCTAATCGCCGACGGAGTAGGGGTAGGCCAGAGGCAGTAACGGGGACATGTTCGCTCAGGAGCTGTCCGATTTTGGTTAATTGTCCTTGTTTTTCGCGAAGGGGAGCGAGTTTACCCGCCCGGCGTCGCGCCAACCGATCGGGCAACCGAACAGGCGCCGGGGCATTCTGCTCGCGTATACCCACCTGCTGTTGAACGTGGGTTCGGTATAACTGTAGAGGTTTATCGATAAAATGGATAGCATTGCAGGCCGCCGATACTAAAGCTATCCAGCCGTCATAAATGTAGTCGCCGGGTAAATCTGTTGGTACAGGTAATACAGTTTTGAGAAAAGCACGCCGAATAACGGTCGCACAGCCCATCATACGGTTTCCGTCGAGCAATACTTCCAACGATTCGCCCGACTGCCAGCGAACCTGAGCACGTTTGTCGAACCGCACAGCTTCCCAGAACCGGCTCTGGCGACCCTTCAAACACTCGTCTGTTACCCAGGCATCGCAAAAAGCCACTTGTGCTTCTGGATGCTTATCCATATGCTGCGTCATAGTGGCTATTTTTTCCGGCAACCAAAAATCATCCTGATCACACAGGTAGATCAGGTCGCCGGTGCAGGCCATTAAAGCACGTTCGAAATTTTTATTGGACCCAAGTCTTACTGAATTTTCGAGAATACGTACCGAAAAGGGAGCATCGGCCGCTAATCTGGTAAGCAACTCAGCGGTGCCATCTGTAGACTGGTCATCGCAAATAATCACTTCATCGGGCAACTGTTGCTGCTCAAGTAAGCTCTGCCATTGCGTAGGCAAATAGGCCATACCGTTGTACGTACAAAGCGCAATTGATATGGTGGGTTGTTGTGGTTCAGTCATGCGACGGGTCATATTTGGTAGCCATACCGGGCAAAAATAGGGCGCCAGTAGTCAGTTCCGTGAATGTCCCAGGCATGGCAGCCAAAGGGCAATTTACCATGATTGTAGTGCTCTATGGCCCATTTGGGGTAAAATTCAATCGAGAAGTGTAATGCTTTCCGATAAGAAGGAATGCGTATTCTTGGCCAGTAGCGATTGATTTCTGTACCCCAGAATACGTCTTCGTGGTATTGGTGCATGGAAATGCGTTCGTACTCGGCGATTTTTCGTTTAAATCGTTTCAGCCAGTGCAACATGGTTGGTACGCGCCGGAGAGTCAGTCCACCATTCCCCACACCGTTCAGGTTGATGATTTCACGCGGGGTAATGCCGTCTCCTTTTTTAAGATCAAACCAGGTAGCAATTTTTTTTCGAATGGTGAAGTCGAGTTTATCGACCCAGCCCGTAAAATCGCGGTCACGCAGCCAGGGCGCTCCAATGTAATCGTAGTTTTGCTGGCACCAGTAGGCCAGATCATCCTGAAATACAAAGGCATCCAGTTGGTGAATGAGCACGTATTCCTGATCGGCAAATGCTTTATAAAATTCTTCTGACAACATGAGTCGATTGTACCCCTGTATATCAGAAAAGTAGTTGTTGTCAAATGTGCGGGTTCGTAAATTCGGACCAATTTTCAGGTAAGCGGAGATGTCCAGCGCGTGTGGAGTGGCCAGAAAAATTGGGTAATTTTCTAAAACTCGCAAGCATTGCGTTAGTGCAATAATCTCATAATCAGTAAGATGAGATTTGTAGACTGGTAAAACTACGTTTACACTGACGGAGGTTGATTGCTTCATACAAGTTTGGGTTGACCTAATTGCTGCTGAGCCGCTTCCTGCACCCACGCATAAGGTAACTCGGCACACGGGTGGCCATAATCATTCAGAATAGTTACGCCTTCGCCCCGTTTATAACGTCCTGAGTAAGGTAGATAATCAACAAAATCGAACAACTGGCCCAGCAAAATAAGGCCATCCGTATTCATTGCATTTGCCATGTGAGCCGGGCCACTGTCGATACCAATAAACAGGCGGGCATTACCGATAACTTGGGCCGTTTCGAGTAAACTGAGTTGACCGCACAAACTCAAAAAACGCGGGTGAATTTGGGTAACGGTTGGAACCAGTCCAACCTCAATAATGGGATACGGATAAGTTGCCAGCAACCACCGAACCAATTTATCCCAATTCGTGGCAGGCCAGTCGCGCGCAACGTGGCTCGACTGGCAGTGAATGACAATAGCCTTATCGGGAAGTTTTCGCGCCTGTACCGTTTGCCGGACATTATCCGGAATGTACATGACCGGATCAGCGGTCAGGGCAGGTAGTCCAGCGGCCTGCGAAAACATATACAGCAAATCGCCCCGGTGGTAGTAATTATCGAAGGTCAGTCCAAGCTGGTCGGCGATGGGGTTAATGGGGTCTTCGGGGCAGTACTTGCACTTTCGATGCGAAATGTGCAAGTTGTATACATTGTCATAAATGCCCGACCGCAGCAGACGTACCCGCTCGCCGGGGCATTTTTCGATCAGATATCCATCGAGATTGGGATTGTACCTGACCAGGTCAAGATAAGCTTCGCGGACTACCCAAATGATATAACCATCGGGATGTCGCTGCCGAACTTCTCGGGCAATCGGCTCGCAGCCAATGATATCGCCCATTTGTTCCGACAAAATAATAGCGACTAACGGGCGGTTGCCTAGCTTCATTTTAAGCCAACGGAGCCGCACGTATTTGATAGCAAATGACCAAAACTTCTCCAGAATATGGATAGATTTATGATAGCGAAATGTCCAAAGTTCTCGAAATTGTGGTCCTTCCGTCATACTTAGAGCGATTCCAAGAGCGTAATAATTCGGTTGAAAGGAGATTTTAGTAGCTTACGTATGCGTTGATAGCGAAATACGGTTGGGGGCTTAATATAAACGCAAGGGTACTGCCGGTAAAGTTCGTTATAATTAGCCAGCAGCCGGTCGCGATATAAATCAAACAGCGGTCTCACATCAGGCCGTTGCTGTTCCGTTCGATCAACGAAGCGGGAAGCGACATCGTTGATAAGGCTATCCTGATGAGAAAAACCATATCGTGTTTGGTACTTGGAAATTTCGTCGGGCTTATCAGGGTTATAACCGCTGAAATGAAAAAACTGAAGTTTTTCGGTTGACTGATCCTGACTTGGTTCGTTTTTACTGCTTACCAGCCATTCTCCCGCGTCGTTTTGCTTGCTGTACCGCTCGTGTAAATTCCAGTAAGCCATATTGTAGCCTAAGTGATGATCAATCAGGATGTTGTTGTGATAAACGGGAGCAAAATTCACCCATTGCTGATCAACAAAAAGACCGGAACAGAGATCAATGCGGCATTCATACACGAGACGGTCTTTCCACCAGTCAACAAATTGCCGCGCGGTGGCATCGTTACGTAAGCCAATAAAGCCGAGGTTGAAGATGCCCGTGTTCAGGTGGTGCTGCTCATTGGGCCGTTCCCAGTCGGGGGTGGGCGAACAGATGTGCGGAGTCAGAACCAGGCTATACGTTGTTAACGCTTTGTTAAGTTCATTGAGTGGCTGAAAAACTATAATATCGGGATCAAAGTAAATAACCTGGCTTGCATCGGGGTACGTTTTGTACAAATAGTCGATGTAAAACGGTTTTACGGCGGTGTTCAATTCCGTAATGTCATAGCGGTCGCACATAGCCGCGAAATCAGGTATACCAATCGTATCCACTTCAATCATGGGATACTCGGGCATCAGCTTGGCGGGTAAATTTGCTTCGCTCAATTTGTCGACCAGCCCGATTATATAGTGATAATCGGGGTTAGTTTGCCGCAGCGAATCGCCTAATGTACGCGCCTGGGCTAAGTAGTTGACTGAGCATATAGTAAAAGCAAGGGTCATGCGTAATATTTCTGAAGTAAACGTGCAATATACTCATCTGGTTGCCAGGCTGCACTACTGGTTTGCAGAAGATTAATGACCGAATCGGTTGGTAACGTAAAAGGTGACCCTTTGGCGAGAAGTTCGTAAACAGCTTGTTGACCGGTATGTTGCTCAATAGCCTGTACAATAGCCAATGGGCTGACTGACTGAGGATTAGCTACTACAATTGTTTGGTTCCAGGCCGACGAATTCGTAATATATGAGACAACGATGTCAAATACGTCATCAATATCAATGATATTACGACTGGCATACTGCCAGATACTAAACGGCTCGCCACGACGTATGCGGTCTACAAAAAAATTCAGGATCGTATGTGGATTACCTGGTCCACCCACCACATTCGACGCCCGTATGATGAGGTAATTACGCGCTCGACCAACAATTAACTGCTCCAGGTCCAGCTTATGTTGTACA
>JANXVQ010000550.1 GCA_025351545.1 Spirosoma sp. | reverse complement strand
CACCCCAAATTAAGGAAACTGCCCGCTGGTTTGCCGACGCGATTCTGGCGGGGCGTATGGTTCACGTCTTTGGGTCGGGTCACAGCCGAATTATGGTCGAAGAAATGTGGCCGCGCTACGGTTCGTTTCCAGGTTTCAATCCCATCGTAGAACTCTCGCTGACGTTCCATAATCTTGTTGTGGGCGCAAACGGACAACGACAGGCCATGTTTCTGGAAAACGTACCCGGATTTGCCGACCGGATTCTACGAAATTATGATTTATCTGATCAGGATGCCGCGCTTGTTATTTCATCGTCGGGTTGCAACATTGTACCTATCGAAATGGCCGAGTTATTTCAGCAACGAGGTGTAAAAGTTGTGGCCTTGATCACAAAAGAACATTCTGAAAAAAGTACGAGTAAACGCCCTGACGGTAAAAAGCTGGGTGACTTCGCCGACTTGATTCTGGATACCGGCGCGCCCGTTGGTGATGCTATGCTCCTGGTGCCGGGTTTGGATACGCCCGTTGCTCCGGGCAGCACAGTTGGTGGGGCGGTGATCATTAATTGCATCAAAGCGGAGGTAGCCCGGCTACTTACCGAAGCCGGTCGACCGCCTAAAGTGCTAAGTGCGGGCGTAGTAGTTGGGGCCGAACGCGCGGTTGAATTATTTGAATCGGCTTATGACGAGCACGCACATCGGTTGGCTAAATTGTATGCAAATGTGGGCGTACCGAGCTATGTAAGTCAGACAAATGAAAAACGTTAAACGTACTAATGATTTTAAAAGCAGAACTTAGGCGAATTGCCGTTGCGCGTCTGGCTGACGCCGAACTTTTGTTGCAGGCGAAACGCTTTGATGGAGCCAGTTATCTGAGCGGTTATGCCGTTGAGATAGGCTTGAAATTAAGAATCTGCAAAACATTGAAGTGGCAGGGGTTTCCTGAAACAAACAGCGAATTTAACGGGCTTTAAGACACACGATTTTGATGTCTTGCTGCGTCTGTCTGGTATTGAAAGTAAGGTTAAATTAGGGTATTTAGCTGAGTGGTCTGATCTGAAACCGTGGAAGCCTGAACTACATTATGCAATAACAGGTACGGCATCAGCAGCTTCCGCCTTAAAAATGGTTAGTGCGGCAAAAACTATACTCAAAATTCTATGAGAACTCTTGTCAACAAACTCGGCCAGTTACGAAAAGTTATAGGAGAACAACGCGGAGAGTTTACTCTGTATGCTTTAGTGCTACCTGAAGATGCTATTGTTTGGGATATGTTAGTGGCTGCAAATTGGATTGATGAAGATCAGTCGGCTGCTTTGCAGTATTTAGTAAAAGAGGTACAAAACGTTTTAACGGAACAAGAACTGCTTAGCCTTTCGGGGATTTTATTATTCGATAGTAATCAGTTTACGGGCGATGATAGCAGTTCGATGGATAGTGAAATGGGGTGGGAGCAGAATAATATCGACTTCTACGGGCGCCATGTTCAGAAAGCATATGTTTTTGTTGCTCCTATTGAAAATTTCCAAATACAAGCGCATCAATAGCTGGCCTTATGATTGAAACACCACGCCTGACTATAATTCCCCTGACACTTGAGCAACTTCGTCTTCATATCGCTAACAAGTACGAATTAGAGCAGACATTGGGTTTGAAAAAGGGGAGCCGACAGGCATGGGAGCCTGTATTGAGCATAATTACGTATTTTACGATACCCCGTTTACAGGACCCCACGCTCGATCCGCTTTATCATACTATGTGGCTGGCCATTGATCGGGAGAAACAGCAATTTGTTGCCGAAGCCAAATTCAAAGGCGAGCCTGACGAAACCGGAACCATCGAGATTGGCTATGGAACGTATCCCGGTTTACATCGCCAGGGATACATGACTGAAATGGTTGGCGGAATGGTGAACTGGGCTCGTCAACAACCGGGCGTCCTTCGGGTAGTTGCCGACACAGAAGCAGAAAACGTGGCCTCCCAGAAAGTACTGGAAAAGAATGGGTTTCTCCTATTCGATCGGATTGAAGATATGCTGTGGTGGGAAATTAGTATATAAAAATACCTCCGTTCTTTTCTACAATTAACCCCTACCGTTTTGCAGCTCATTCCTATCAAAACCACGGTTGTCGGCTCGATGCCGTTTCCCGGCTGGCTCGAATTTTCCAGCCAGAATCTTCCTCAATTCGGCCCGGCCGATATCAACGAGATGATTGAAGATGCCGTTATAGCCTCTGTTCATGATCAGGTTGAGGCCGGGCTAGACGTTATTACCGACGGTGAGCAAACCCGTTTTGACTTTAATCTGTCGTTTTACGGATACATTAATGGCATCCAGAACAACGAAACTGAGTTGCGTAAGTTTGGTCCGCCTGCTCACGATCAGCGAGGTAAACACAACATCGTTGAGCCGTTGACCGCCCCGAAAGGACTAGGTGTGGTTGACGAATACTTACGTTTGAAACGACTGGCTCCCGAGGGGCAGGGGCTGAAAGTGTCGATTCCGGGCCCGTATACACTCAGTGGCCGCTTGTTGCCGGGTAGTTTGTATAAAGACCGTTGGGAAGTAACGGAGGCTCTGCTGCCCTTGGTAAACAAGGAAATTGCCGATTTGGTAGCGCTTGG
>JANXVQ010000486.1 GCA_025351545.1 Spirosoma sp. | reverse complement strand
CAATAACGACTTGCGATTTTTCGAGTGCTTTGGCCCAATCTTCGTTATATAAAGCGGCTTTTGCGTACAGCGCACTCACAACTTCCTTTGACGGACGACCTTTGTCGACGGTAGGATATGACAGCAAGCCAGCGGCCAATGCCTGATCTAAGTCGCTGTAAATCTGTTTATAAACATCTGCTTTCGGGCTTTTGCCAACAATGGCTTCGGCCTCCGAATAGCTGGGCGTGGTTTTTATGGGCACATCACCGAAGTTTTTGGTCAACATCCATTCGTAGAAAGCCCGCAGAAAATAAGCCTCGCCAAGAATTTTCTTTTTGCGCGTTTCGTCCATGACGGCAGCGGGCACTTTGGCAATAATCCAGTTGGCTTTTTCGATACCGTCGTAGCCTGATGCCCAAATTTGCTGGGGTGATTCGTTCGTTCGGGAGTTACTTTTCTGAGTCGTGTAGTTTACGTCGTAGGTGAAGAGTGTCAGCGTATTACGCCCTACAACTCCGCGAGGATACGTCTGGTCATCGCTGAAATCCGGGACCAGAGTTGCTGCCGGGCCGCTGTACATATCCGCGATTGGATCGTAGGCCGCAATAAGGCCTTTTTCAGCATCGGAAGCGGTTTTGTAAAAGGCTTCGGTATAAATGGACGAATAAATAGTTTCGTTTAACTGGCACGACCCGAGCAACAAAGTTGTCAACGTCAGGAGGGAAAACCGGAATATGATATGTCTTTTCATGAATTTGGCTAATTAAAAGGTCACCTGTAAACCGCCCAAAAATGACTTGGCCTGTGGATACACGAGATTGTCGATCCCGATGGCGGTATTCGATCCTGCGTACGTATTCACTTCCGGGTCGAAACCGCTGTACTTGGTGATTGTGAACAGATTATTGACACTGACATACACCCGAACTTGCTGCAATCCGTTGATTTTTGGTAGCTTATAGCCCAGTGTTACGTTCTTGCAGCGCAGATAAGAACCGTCTTCTACCACGTAGCTGGTTACCGGTAATCGGCCCGCCTGAAAAGCGCTTACGTATTGATTGTTCGGATTGGTGGGTGTCCAGCGGTTTACGACGCCAGCAAACAAATTGCGCTGTCCCAACGGCATTTCAAACGAAAGACGGCTCGCATTGTAGATGTCATTCCCCTGAGAACCAGACAAAAAGGCGTTAAAATCAAAGCCTTTGTACGACAGATTGGTGGAGAAGCCGTAAATGAACTTGGGATTTGGATTACCGTTAATAACCTGATCGGCTGAGGAAATTGTACCATCGCCGTTGATATCTTTTACCTTTTGTCCGCCCAAACGACCATCGTAGCCGGGCAGGATTGCATCTCCCGTTTGGTTGATCCCATCGAAAACGTAGGTCTTAAACAGGCCAAGTGGCTGGCCTACTTTCAGAACAGAATAGGCGGTAATAAACCGTTCCTGCGTAGTGCCGCCATCCAGATCCAGCACCTTATTGCGGTTCATGGTCAGGTTACCCGAAACGTTCCATTTCAGTGGGCCTGTCAAAATCCGGGCGTTCACCGCAAATTCGATCCCCCGGTTCTGGAGCGAAGCAAAATTGCCGGTAAGGCTGCCATAACCCGAACTCAGGGGCAGGCTTTTCACGTAAAGCAAATCTCTCGTTGACTTCTCATATACATCAACAACAAGGCTCACGCGGTCATTTAGCAAACCAATGTCGAGCCCAATGTTGGCCTGGGTCGATTTTTCCCAGCGTAAATCAGGGTTGGCAATTCCCGACGGGTTAATCCCGGTTGCATAGATGTGGTTGATCATATAATCACTGCCTGAAGCCGATACCGTTGCCAGCGATTGGTATGGGTTGATTCCTGCGGCATTACCGGTGATGCCATAACTGGCCCGGAGTTTCAGGTCTGAAAGCCAGGAAATATTTTTGGCAAACGACTCCTCAATAAGCCGCCAGCCTACTGATGCTGCCGGGAAAAGACCGTATTTGTGATTTGCGCCAAACTTGCTCGAACCATCGACGCGAGTAGTCAGATCTAAAAAATATTTGTCTTTATAACCATAATTCACCCGGGCTAAATAGGAATCCAGACGCTGGCTGCTTCGGCCACTGCTGACCGTGCGGGTCAGACCCAGTTGCAGGGCTTCGTTTTGCGTGGCATCGTTCGGGAAGCCGGTGGCGTTGATGGTATTTGCATTTGCATTTTCTGACTGGGAAGCGAATACTGCCGTTGCTTTAAACGTGTGATTTTTGGCAAACGCTGTTGTGTACGTCAGAATACTTTCGTGTAATAAAGACACACCGTTGGCGTTGCCTTTCGAGGCTGTGCCCGAATTGTCGTTCAAATCTGCCGTGTTGATATTTGCGCGGGGAGAGTAGCCATCGCGTAAACTGTTTTGCAAGTCGATGTTGAACGAAGACCGGTATGTCAGGCCCTTCAGAATGGTAAAATCTGCGTAAAGATTGGCCAGTGTCCGCCGAATAGCGGTTTGGTTTAGTACGTTGGCAAAGGCAAGCGGATTGGCCACTTCCCGGTATTGGCCACCGGCCTGCTCACCGAATGGGAATAGTGTTCCGTTAGCACGGTAAGGTTGTAATGTTGGTGGCGCACCGATGGCCGAACCAAGAATAGACCCTGTTACAACGGCACCGTCGCCAATGGTTTCGGAGCCGGTCGTTATGCCGGAGTTGATCGCGTAACTGCCTAATATACTGGTGCCTACTTTAACCCGGTCGCTTATTCTGTGGTCAACATTCAGCCGATACGAATACCGTTTGAAAGCTGAGCCGATAATAATCCCGTCCTGATTGAAGTAATTGACCGAAAGAGCCAGTTGAGTTTTCTCGTTGCCGCCATTAATCGACAACTGATGATTTTGAATGGGCGCTTCGCGGAAGATGAGATTCTGCCAATTAACGCCCTCACCCAGCGATGCCGGATCAGGGTAAAAATTATTCTTGAAAACCTCGTTTTCCAACTGCGCAAATTGAGACGCGTTCAAAACCGGTAAGGTTTTATTTACTTTCTGTACGCCGTAATAACTGTCGAGCGTTACGCGGGTAGTACCGGTTTTGCCCCGTTTTGTCGTAATCAACACGACACCGTTGGCCGCTCTGGAACCATAAATGGCTGATGCTGAGGCATCTTTTAGGATTTCCACCGATTCAATATCATTCGGGTTGATGGTCGACAGTGGACTGACGTCGTTAATGCCACCGCTATTCGAAATCTGAATACCATCGACTACATAAAGCGGTTCGGAGTTGCCGTTAATTGAGTTCGTTCCCCGAATCCGAACGCTGACGTTACCACCCGGTGCGCCCGTATTCTGGTTGACCTGAACCCCGGCCACGCGTGATTGCAACCCCTGGGCCACGTTGGCAACGGGTGTTTGTACCAGATCGGCCGCTTTGATAGACGCAATAGAACCAGTCGTTTCGATCTTACGCTGTGTGCCATAACCCACCACTACAACTTCGTTCAACGAACGATCATCGGCTTTTAGCGCAATGTTGATGGTGCTTCGATTGGCGATATCGACTTCCTGCGGGGCATAGCCGATATAAGAAAAGGCTATCGTCGCCGTGCCAGCGGGCACCGTTAATACATACTGTCCGCTGGCATTAGTTGTTGTTCCCTGCTGGCTTCCTTTAATAAGGACGTTGACTCCCGGCAGGGCATCG
>JANXVQ010000460.1 GCA_025351545.1 Spirosoma sp. | reverse complement strand
CTAGTATCCAAATGACGAATTTTTTGGCAAAACTACCCCCATTGCTTTAGCGGTGGGTCTACAAAAAATGCCCATATAGGATAATCGTTTCAACGGTTTGTATTCTCAATAAACCGTTGAAATGGTTGGTTTCATTCTGTTTATTTCACATAACCCACCGCTAAAGCAGTGGGCTAATACAGGGTCTTCTCAGCGGTTAATTAGTTCAAATCAATAATAAACTGACTTATATGAAGGCTAAACTTTTTGCCCATAAGTCAGCGGCCTGTTTGCTTGTGTTATCGCTGTGCTTAGCCAGTTTAGGGTTTAAATCGGCAAAAAAACCACCTGATCCGCCCGCTTGCCCATCCAATTTTACAAGAGCCGATAAGGGAGCCGTCGCCAGATAGACCGATGTCTCAGCGCCCCGCTCCGGCGTTCGCATAAAAGGACGTGCCAGCGACATCAGCACTTGGAAAGTGCCGGTAAAATTGCTCCCGAAATTTGACTTGACAACTCCCGGATGCACGGCAAAAGCGGTAATGCCCGCATCGGCATAGCGCTTGGCTAATTCTTTGGTAAATAATATATTAGCCAGCTTACCATCGCCATACGCAGACATCAGCGACAAATTCTTGTTTCGCTGGAAAAACCGCGCGGCTTTACCTAGCGCATAAGCTGCCGACGATAGATTAATGACGCGAGCTTCGCCAGATGCTTTGAGTAAATCCAGTAAATGATAGGTCAGCACAAAGTGGCCAATGTGGTTGGCATAAAATGACTTCTCAACATTATCAACGAACTCAATTCTGTCGGGCGAGAAGCCAGCATTATTAATCAGAACGTCAAGTTGGCGGTGCGTAGTGATTACCTGTTGAGCTGCCCGGCGTATCGAATCCACATTGGTCAGGTCGGCTATAACCAGCTCGACCGTTACGGCGGGGTTAATCCGTTGTATAGCCGTTACGGCTTCCTGTCCTTTTGTTTCATTCCGGCATAGCAGGATCAGGTTGAATCCCCGCCGGGCCAGCACTTTTGCTGTTGCCAGCCCAATACCGACGTTTGCGCCGGTAATCAATGCCGTTTTCATTTGGTTAAGATTAATGGCTTCAGAGTATCGAAAAGGTTATTATTTAATTAAAACAGTAGTTTCCAACCGTTGAAAAACAAATCTTTGCCCGGTTGCCCTGACCAATGATGCGTGGATTCCTCTACTTCAAGCCTGGCATTCTCTTTTTGCACAACAATAGCTGAAATGCCATTTTTAGCCAGCGACCGGCAAATATCTTTTGTGGCTTCGGATGCGTGACCACTTACTAATCCTATGGTTTCTTCGTTCGTTTTCATGGCGGTTGGTTTTATTGTATGTGCAAACAAATTTATTGGTAAATTTTTTACAGGGCTTCGCCCAATGCTTTTGCGGCCTTGAATACCTGTTGGGTTAACTGGCAGACGTTATTTTCGCCAATTAACTGCGAATAGCGCGTTCCCACACGGTCCCAGGCTACTGAAACTTCAGGTTGAAGTTTTGCTCCCTCGGCGGTTGGATAAATCAGCGTTTTCTTCCCCTCCGACTCACGCCGGACCAAGTGTTTCTGTTCCAGTTTTTCGACCAGACGAGTAATTGTCGATGGGGTTAAATAGAGTGTTTCGCTTAGCTCAGATGGCGTTATACCCGGCTGACCCACGACTTCACATAGTATATAAGCATGAGAATAACATAAGCCAAACCGGCCAAACTCTTCATCGCCGATCGCCGTAATAGCCCTGGACAATGCATTCGCCGAGAACAGCAAACAAGCATTGTACCGTGTTGCAGACTTTTCGGCTATGGCAGTTATTTTTCCTTCGGTTATCATATCCATTTTCTACTATGATGACAAAGGTATAAAACTATATTTGTATGTGCAAGCAACATTAAGAAAAAGGTCAGGCCACGATTCTTTTCGTGGCCTTTAAAGCGTAACTATTTCTATTGTATCTGCGCATCGAAATCGTTTTCTTAATTCCTTGGCAGATGAACCTCTACCATCATACAACGAGCCGACCCTCCTCCGTTGCCTTCAATCATCGACAGGTCGAAGTGAAGCAGCGTGGCATAATCATCTAAAAGGTCAAGCTGTTTGGGGGTCAGCGATTCAAAGGCCCGCGTAGACATTACCAGTAATTTCTGACCCTTCTGGGTATGAACCATCAGCATATTACCCGCAAAACTGGCCATTTGCTCCAGCGAAATATCAATTATGCGCTTGTTCAGCTTTTCCAGTTCCTGGCGCACCATTAATCGCTCGTCGGGATCACTAATGGCCGACAGGCAGATTACGGCAAACGTGTCACCAATGCACATGAGCACATTGGTATGGTAAATAGCCTTACCACCCGCATCGGTCGAGTGGAATGACACAGTTCGGTATCCGGTCTGTCGACCGAATTCGGCCAGTACATCAGGATGGGTTCGGGGCGACAGGCTGGCAAATGCAACCCGGTTCATCCGGTCGAGCACCAGGCTCCCGGTGCCTTCCAGAAATTTACCTTCCTGCTCAAAATGGGTCAGGTCAATAATTTTGGCAACATGAAAATTTTCGGCAAGGTCGTCGATGATATCCTGCCGACGTTCGAGCCGACGATTTTCGGCTTGCATTGGATAAAGCACCACCGTTCCGCTGGCGTGAAAGGAAACCCAGTTGTTAGGAAAAATGGAGTCGGGCGTATAAGGCTCGATGGTATCGTCGCAGACCATCACATCTACGCCAATAGCCTGGAGCTGACGCGCCATTTCGTCGAACTCGCTCCGGGCATCTTCCTGGGCTATATTCTTCGTTTGTGCAGCCAGTTTAATATCCTGAAACGCATTCGATTCGGCAGTTTCGGTGTTAAAACCGAAGTTGACCGGACGAATCATTAAAATACGGGAAGTAGCCTGTGATTGCATGGACTAATTGGTAAAAAGATGGTAAGCCAGTGGTAAGCAATTGGAATGCGATCAACCCGTGGATTGAGGCAGCAAGTTAACATGATTCGCCTATTTGGTCAAACTCTCTTGATCGCCTGACCAAATACAAATGCCTGTAATCTGGTTAGACAACAGGCATTTGAACAGCTTTTAAATAAAACACTGAGCTTTTCAAATTTCGTCGCGCAGAAGTGGCAGACTCATACAGTGCGACCCACCCCGCGCCCGGCTTAACTCAGCCGAAGGCAGCATGATAAACGTGTTTTCGGTAGTTTCGGGAGCGGATTCGCCCCGTTCGAAACGCGCCAGTAATTTGGCAACCCCGATCACCTCAAACCCAGCTTCCCGGAAAGCATCGGCCGTTTTTTCATTGCGGTCATACCCCACCACAACACCGTCTTTTAAGGCTAGCAAATTGCAGGAATCCGTCCACTGCTCCCGCGCACCAAACGGAAACTCGTTGTTGCCGGAGTAAATAAATTGTACGGGATCGGTAGCGCCGAGGTCATTTTTACTGATGTCGATCAGTAAGTCTTCGAGGTTTTCGATTTCGATAGGTTTGTGTTCCAACCCTTTGGTGAATTGCATGATTTTCAGATCTTCCGACACATCCTTGGGCGCGAAGAAATGAATAACATCACGCTTTTTACTTTCATCACCCGTGCGGGCCAATGATCCCAGCAAGACCCATACATTTCGTTTTACCTGCGTAAAAACCGTGTCTATGTGCATGTAATCGCGCTTTTTCGGAATTTGAAGAATTGTAACCTTGTCCACTACGTTCTTACTGAATACAAGTCGCATTACCTGCTGAGCCGCGTATAGGGTAGTACGTTCACTAACCCCAACAATCAAATGGCGTTTGCCAATCATCATCACATCGCCCCCTTCGAGCGTTGTGCGCGTTACATCCCGATTTGTGTCAGCATCGGGCAGTAGAAAAGCGTGTTCATTATCGGGAATCTCAAGTATTCTTTCCCGATAATCAGCAAAGAGCGGGTGATTGAAAAAAATATACTGAGCCAGTAAAGCCTCGCGGGTGCGGGCCAGTTTGGCTGGTTTGTTAAGCAGAATATGGTCGTTGATAACAATGCCAATATCACGTGTAAAGATGAAATTAGGCAACGGCGCAAAAAGCATCGTCAAGTCGGGCAGCGACCCCGAAATCATGATTTTCGCCAGTTCAGTCGGTTCGTACTGACTCAAATGCTGCTGCGTTCGAAACGACGTCCGTTCAATACCGCAGATGGCCGCAATCAGACGCGTTCGGATAACCTCATCCCCCAGAATATCGGAAAGCAGGCATTGAATATCGATTACCTTATCGGACTTGAAATAATCGACATGGTCGGGTTTGAAAAATAACCGGTCAGAATCAGGTCCGAGATCAGCTATTTTACCCCGTACTTTATCGGGGTCCAGGAAATACAACAGAATCTTAACGTAGTAATCATATTCGTCCCGGCGCATCATATCCAGATGCACGATATCTTCAAAAAGCCAGTCCTGAGCCTTTGAGGGCACTACTTTACCTAAGCCACGGTCGGGGCTGTGAATGAGCAGCCGCCGGAGTGTACCGATTTCAGACGAGACATTTATGGGTAATGAAGCAGGCGATTGAGTCGCTTTTTCGAGCGTTGTTAACTGGGTAACAACCGTGTTTTTTTCATTTTCCATATAGCAATTCAACGTTAGGCTTAAGAAACAGGCATACAGCCCATTATAAGTAATGTTTATTTAACAAAATCATATTTGTAGGCCTCTAATTATCAACCCACTTGTACTACTGACTTCATAAATCTTCAAATGATTTTACCAGAGGGTAAGCCTATTTGGAGAAATAATTGCTTTTTTACAAGCTGATTTCCAAAACTAATTTCCTGAATTCGACAATGAACCAACTTAACCAAATTGACTACATTATTTTCTTTCTGTATTTCATTGGCGTTTCCTCCTATGGATACTGGATTTACAAACGAAAACAAACCACTAAACTTGACACGAAAGACTTTTTTCTGGCCGAGGGATCGCTAACGTGGTGGGCTATTGGGGCCTCAATGATTGCCTCAAATATTTCGGCAGAGCAGTTTATTGGTATGTCGGGAAATGGCTTCACCTTCGGGGTTGCCGTTGCTGTGTATGAGTGGTTTGCGGCTATCGCCTTAATTATTGTGGCTGTCTGGTTTATGCCGATTTATCTCAAAAACCACATCTACACGATGCCGCAGTTTTTGAAAACCCGGTATAACGAAACGGTTAGTCTGATTATGGCCATTTTCTGGCTGTTTCTGTATGTATTTGTTAATCTAACATCCATCCTTTTCTTAGGGTCCCTAGCAATCAGCACGTTAGTTGGTGGCGACTCGTTCCATTTTATCGTTATTGGCCTTAGCCTGTTCGCCATCATTATCACGCTGGGCGGCATGAAAGTCATTGGCTATACAGACGTAGTACAAGTAGCGGTACTCATCATAGGGGGCTTAGTAACTTCTTATATTGCTCTCACTTCAGTGAGCCAGAAATTCGGTCTTGGCAATGATGTTATTGCCGGTTTCTCAGCCATGATGGTTGATGCCGACGATCACTTCCACATGATTTTCGAGAAGCCCGGCCCAAATACATCCCAGGTTGACATAAATAAATACCTGACCTTACCCGGTATGGCGATGTATTTTGCCGGGATCTGGATTGTGAACCTGAACTATTGGGGGTGTAACCAGTACATCACCCAACGCGCCCTCGGTGCCGACCTGAAAACTGCTCGTACCGGTATTCTTTTTGCCGCGTTGCTGAAAATTTTCATGCCCCTCATTGTAATGCTACCGGGTATTGCCGCTTATGTGCTGTACAAAAACGGTAGCCTCCAGAATGAAATGGCACCGGGGGGAAAACTCCTCGCCGATAATGCTTACTCCGCTATTTTATCCTTCCTGCCTAACGGTCTTAAAGGGCTTTCAATGGCGGCTTTGACAGCCGCTATTGTCGCGTCGCTGGCGGGTAAAGCCAATTCTATTTCGACGATTTTCACGCTTGATATTTACCAGAAATACATCAAAAAAGACGCTAGCCAAACACAACTAGTCTGGGTAGGGCGGATTACTATTTTTGCGGCAATGCTGTTGTCTATTGCCCTGACATGGCAGGATGCGCTGGGTATTGGCCGGGAAGGTGGTTTTACGTTCATCCAGAAATATACGGGCTACCTTAGTCCCGCTATTTTTGCCGTATTTATCCTGGGTTTCTTCTGGAAGCGTACCACGGGTGCGGCTGCCGTGGCAGGTATTTTGGGAGGTTTTGCTCTGGCTGTCCTGTTCAATAATTATGCTCCTGAGTGGTTTGGTCATGAAACGGTGTTATATACGGCTTACCCAAATGGCAACGGTGGCTTCGAGATTCCATTCCTGATTTGCATGGGCTGGGCATTTTTCTTTACCATACTGCTTATGGTTGCTATTAGTCTGGTAGGTCCGGCTATCAACCCCAAAGCCTTTGCTATTGATGCCCGCATGTTCCGTCTGACACCATCAGCAACAGCCTTAGCCGTTATTATTATATTGCTCATCACAGTTCTGTACGTTCGGCTTTGGTAGTTTAGCTGCGTAAAGAGTGCATATAACAGGCGTCATTCCACTAATTAGTGGAATGACGCCTGTTATATGCACTCTTTACGCAGCTAAACTACCA
>JANXVQ010000437.1 GCA_025351545.1 Spirosoma sp. | reverse complement strand
CTCGAAGAGCCGCAGGAAACGCTGTCAATGAATCCCCGCAAGTTTATCATGTGGTTGTTTGTTGTTAGTATTATCATGCTGTTTGCGGCCATGACCAGTGCCTATCTGGTCCGAAGAGCCGAAGGTAATTGGCTGGAATATGATATTCCTGCCGTTTTTACTTACAGCTCAATTGTATTGGTACTTAGTAGCCTGACTATGCATTGGGCTTATCTTGCTGCAAAAAAAGACAATTTTAAGGGTCTGAAAATAGCGATAACTACTACTTTTGTACTCGGAGCGGTTTTTTTATACATGCAGTTTCAGGGTTGGGTCGAATTGGTCAATGAAAATGTTTTTTTTGTTGGCAACCCGGCAGGCTCATTCATGTATATCTTTACGGGCTTGCATGGATTTCACTTGATTTCCGGTCTACTTGTGCTTGTATTTGCTTTAATTGCTGCTTTTAGACTTCGCATTCATGCTAAGAGTCTAAATCAGCTAGAAATTGCAGCCACATACTGGCATTTTTTAGACGTTTTGTGGTTGTATTTGTTTTTCTTTTTAGTCTATTTTCATTGATAATCTTTTAGACGCATGGCGGCTACTGTAACACACGATACCCTGACAACCGACTCGGAGCAAGTGTTCGACAAGAAAACCTGGATGGGTGGTGTCGAGCCGATGAAGATAAGCTACGGCAAGCTGATGATGTGGCTCTTCCTGATTTCGGATACATTCACTTTTTCCGCTTTGCTGGTAACCTATGGCCTGATTCGGTATAGTTACCCCGCCTGGGACCCGGCTATTTTTGGCGAAGTATTTAAGTTCTCAAATTTATACTGGCCAACTCCTGAGAAGGTATATGCCTCAGTGCCGTTTCTGCATGGAATTAACCTGCCGCTGATTTTCGTTGGGATTATGACATTTATCCTGATCTTTAGTAGCGTGACGATGGTACTGGCAGTAGAAGCTGGTCATCGAATGGACCAAAAGGATGTTGAGAAATACATGTTATGGACAATTCTGGGAGGTATAACTTTCCTGGGTAGTCAGGCGTGGGAGTGGAGTCACTTTATTCATGGCACAGAAACTGGCACAACAATTAGTGAAATAGTAAATGGGCAAATTATCCAACGTACTATTTTTGGAGCCAACCTGGTCGAAAACCAGTATGGACCCCCTGCCTTTGCCGACTTGTTTTTCTTTATAACAGGTTTTCACGGAACACATGTATTCAGCGGTGTAGTGCTCAATATTTTGATTTTCTATCGGGCTGCAACGGGATTATATGCCAGTCGTGGTCACTACGAGATGGTTGAGAAAGTAGGGCTTTACTGGCACTTTGTTGACCTTGTTTGGGTATTTGTCTTTACATTCTTCTATCTGGTTTAATCACCTTGTATCATGTCTGATCACACACACGGAACCCATGAGGTTGGCGAAATACCACCTGCAAATACAGGCCTGATCTGGCGCACTTTTATAATTCTCTCTGTCATTACGGCATTTGAATTTACGCTGGCCTACTTTATGAAGGCTGGGGGCTTTAGAACATCCATCTTCGTCCTGATGACATTGGTTAAGGCCTTTTACATCGTTGGTGAGTTTATGCACCTGAAGCACGAGGTGAAAAGCCTGATTTGGGTTATTGTTATACCCATAATTTTCATCGTCTGGTTGCTGATTGCATTAATGACCGAAGGCGGTTCGATTTTTGAATTACGATAAATAATGACGGTCAATCGAAAAGCCGGGATCCTGCTCGCTACGTTGCTGGTCCCGGCTTTGCTGTATATACTCCTCCGGTTCGGCACGCAGAATCATTATATTTTGCCCCGCTATTTACCCAAAATTGATTCAGCAAGAGGTGAGCCTCTCGTGGGAAGGGTTACTTTGGCCGATGGACGTGAAATAACCGATACGATTTATAATCACATACCGGCCTTTAAGCTAATAGATCAGGATGGGAAAACGGTAGATCAGTCTATCGTGAAAAATAAAATCTTTGTTTCCAGCTTTTTCTTTACACGTTGTGGAACCGTCTGCCCTCGTATTTCTTCACAGCTTACAAGAGTACAGGACATTTTTCGAAGTAATCCCGATATCATTTTCCTATCGCACTCGGTCGATCCCGAACACGACCGACCAGCGCAACTAAAAGCCTATGCCAGGAAGTACGAAGCTATACCCGGCAAATGGTATTTTCTTACCGGAAATAAAGCTGACATATATAACCTGGCCATGCATGGCTATTATTTACCAACTGTCGATGCAGGTGTAAAGGAAGGTAAGCCTGACGAAACTTTTATCCATAGCGAAAAGTTGGTATTAGTAGACAAGCAGGGTGTTGTCAGGGGATTTTACGACGGCACCGATAAAGAAGATGTTGACCGTTTAGTGCTTGAAATTCGCGTGTTGCTGGATATCTATAGTAAAGAATAATTTGCCATATATGGAAGCGCTAAAGCCCGTTCAAGAGCAGAAAAACAACCGGGTGATTACCATTTTGTCAATCGCCATTCCGGTTGCTGTTGCAGTTATACTGGGTATCCGGCAGAAAATCGACCTGGGTAGCTGGACAACTTATCTACCACATATCAACGGGATTATCAACTCGATAACATCGGTGTTGTTGTTAGTGGGTTTATACTTTATTCGACAAAAGAATATTGTAGCCCATAAGCGCACGATGCTGGCCGCGTTTACCTTCGGCTCACTGTTTTTAGTCAGCTATGTACTCTATCACTTAACCAACGAGTCGACTCCTTTTGGTGGTGAGGGTTGGGTACGACCAATCTATTATTTTCTGTTGGTATCGCACATTGTTTTATCTATCGTTGTAGTCTGGTTTGTGTTACGGGCGGTTTATTTTGCGCTAAGTGGGCAGATCATAAAGCATAAACAAACAGTTAAATATGCATTCCCAATTTGGTTATACGTAAGTGTAACCGGTGTAATTGTGTATCTAATGATTAGACCGTATTATATCCATTAACTCGGTAAAATTATGAGAAGTTGGAACGTGTGGTTAATGATTGTGGGCTTGCTGGCCATCGGACCAGAACTAATGGCTCAGTGTGCTATGTGTCGGGGAACAGTTGAAAGTACGGTTAGTAATGGCCGTAGTATCATAGCGTCCGATTTGAATTTGGGTATCGTGTATTTATTGATTATCCCTTACCTCATTGTAGCCTCAATTGGCTATTTGTGGTATCGAAATAGCAAACGTGAGTATGGAAAACGTCTCGAAATCGCAGGCCGCGTTAAAAGGGCTATGTCCTAGATGTAGACAAGGCAAAATTTTCAAAAAGCCATTCTACTCACCCCGAGGCTTTGACGAGATGTATGAGCTTTGTCCACATTGTGGGCTGCGCTACGAAATTGAACCGGGTTATTTTATTGGGGCTATGTACGTTAGCTATGCCATTTCGGGTGGAGTCGCTCTAGTATTGGGTTTCCTGATCTTCTATTTAGGGGGCGATCCTGAGGGGTGGGTATACGCTTCTATTGTTGCACCCGTTATGATAGTGATTGCACCAATTAATTTTCGAATATCACGAGTCATATGGCTACATTATGTAGCTGGAATCAAATATGTAAAAGGGCTGTAAAGGCCCTTTTTTTATGTCCAAATAAAAAAATCGGTCGGGTCGTAAAAATTTTATGGCTTCATGCAACCTCAGCCCATCTATCTTGCATCTTGTGAGTGAACCTGGACGATTATGCTTCGAATTATACCGTTTTTCACGACTGAAGCACAGCTAATTGTGGCCCTGAAGCGTGGCGAAAGCCGCGCTCATAAAGTCGTTTATGAACGGTTTGCCGGTAAGATGCTGACCGTTTGTACGCGATACTGCGCGAATCGTGCTGATGCCGAGGAGGTAATGCTGGATGGTTTTATGCGTGTATTCGAAAAGATTGAGCAGTTCCGGAAAGATGGCAGTTTTGAAGGGTGGATACGACGGATTATGGTAACCGAATCGCTGATGTTTTTGCGAAAATCGAAGCAATGGCGGCAGGAAATACCGATTGACGATAGTACTGTAGAACCCGATTATGAGTGGGCAGATACCGCCGTTAACGAGAACGACTTACTGCGGTTAGTCAATCAACTACCTGATGGATACCGGAC
>JANXVQ010000379.1 GCA_025351545.1 Spirosoma sp. | reverse complement strand
GCCCCAAGTTTTTGTACAAAAACTTGGGGCTTTGGGCTAAAATTAAGATTGACTCGTTAGTCAATCGTTCTAAACAGCCGGTTCCAGCGAATCTTATTCCAGATATTGGCTGGGTTAGGATCAAGTGACATCCAGACAAATACGGCTTTACCCACAATATGATCTTCGGGAACAAAGCCCCAAAAACGCGAATCAAGTGAGTTGTCGCGATTATCGCCCATCATGAAGTAGTAATCCTGTTTGAATGTATAGGACTTGATGGGTTGGCCACCAATTTTGATCTCAGTAGGCGTTACTTCTACTTTTTCATTCCCTTCATACAATTCAACCACGGGACCATAAAGCGCAATAGTTTGAGCATTAATTTGAATCGTTGCGCCTTTTTTCGGTATCGTGATAGGCCCGAAGTTATCGTGATTCCATTTGAATGTTGGTGCACCGTAGATCATTGGAGACATTTCGCCCGGCTTATCACTCATTGGTTCAATGCCTTTTACGAAATCAAATCCTTTGAATTTGGCAATTATGTCTTCCGTTGTGTTAATACTATACCCAACCATCGCCGACATTTTTGTCGAATCGTTGTATTGCTCCAGTGGCTTCCAGTTTTCGGTTGGTTGGCTTGGGTCTCGGTAATCGTTAACAATATCGTACTTGCGAAAGAAATTTGCATCAAGCACTTCCGTCGTTTTTATGAAATATTTCTGTTCTGAACGGGGTGGCGTTGGAAATGGCTTCCCGTTTATAAATACCTCGCGTTGCCGCACTTCCAGCACATCGCCCGGAATGCCAATACACCGTTTGATGTAGTTAGTTTTCAGATCGACGGGGTAATCAATGTTATCGTTAAGGTATTTGGGTGGCACGTTAAACACGACGACATCGCCATTTTTAACGTGTGTAAAACCCGGTAACCGATACGAAGGCAATTGAATAGCCTTGCTGTACGAAGGAATGTCGGTTCCCCATATTTTCTGGTGCGTTAGCGGCACTTGCAACGGTGTCCGGGGTGTTCGGGTACCGTAGTGAAGTTTGCTCACAAACAGGAAATCGCCCACCATCAGGCTATTTTCCATCGAAGGTGTTGGAATTGTAAACGCTTCCATAAACAACCAGCGAATGAGCGTGGCCGCCACAACGGCGAACAGAACAGAATCAAACCATTCCCGAATGGGCGATTTCTTAGCTTTAGCCGGTCTTATTTCGGCCTTCGTTTGAGTTATTGACACGTTAATTCAATTGCTAATAGATGTATTATACTGCTTTTCTTTGCGAAATTACAAAGATGGATTCGTTTTAGCCTAACCTCTTGTCATTCATACTCATTTCACCGGCGCAACGACTACAATTAGTTACTCTGATCATAATTACCTAACAGATCATCCATCCCGAATATACCCTCACGACCAACGAGCCATTCGGCTGCTACCACGGCACCGACGGCAAATCCCTGGCGGCTATGCGCCATGTGCATAATCTCAATTCGGTCAACGTCAGAGTCGTATCGGACAGTATGTGTGCCGGGCACAGACCCTTCCCGCAACGACTCAATTTCGATAGCGTCCTCACCCACAGGCGATGGTTTATGACCAGCTTCATTGCTTACCCAATATTTCTTTTCCGACAAGCTTTCCATGACACCCTCGGCCAATGTAATGGCAGTTCCGCTGGGCGCATCTTTCTTGGCCGTATGATGAATTTCGGTCATTGACACATGATATGACGGATAGTTCCGCATAAACTGTGCCAGCACTTTATTCAGTCGAAAAAACAGATTAACACCAATGCTGTAATTGGACGCATAGAAGAAAGCCCCTTTCTTATTTTTACAAAGAGTCTCAATATCAGTACGATGACTGAGCCATCCTGTTGTACCACAGACCACCGGCCAGCCCCGTTCAAGGCAATATTTTATATTTTCAGTCGCCGATTCGGGCGAACTGAACTCAATAACAACATCAACCGCGTCTGATTGGAGATCGTTTAAATCTGAATGGTTATCGGCGTCAATGCGGCCTGCAATTTGGTAACCCCTTTCGAGTGCAATCTGCTCGATAGTCTTTCCCATTTTGCCGTAGCCGAGAAGGAGAATATTCACTTGGTTTTTGGTTTTTGGTGGCTAGTCCGTTGATATAGAATAATTATTCTTGCGTCAGTTTACAAAACCGTACATATTATTTAAACGTAAACGCCACCCGAACAGCCGGAACAAAGCCCATACCGGGTACGGGCAACACATTGGGCTCGATAAGCATTGAGATGTCGTCGGTCAAGTCAAATGTTTTTAAATGGGCCGCTACATTGGCCTCAACAATGTTGATCGCCCACAAAACACCAGATAAAAGCAGGTTCAAATCCCGATACCGGCGGAATGTATCATATGCGTTTTTGGCATTCGCACTGGTGCGAAAAATGACCTGTTTACCAGTAAAAGGGTCCACCGTAATCGTTACTTCTTTTACGGGAATGAACTGAGCTTTCGTTGTGATGGGTGCGCCTAAAATATTCGGGTATGCCGTGGGGTCGAGTGTAGCGTTGACCGTTTGACCTATAGTAGTAAAAAGACCATCGGTTGCTCTGTCGCCGTAGAGCAGCCGACTGTAACCAGTTGCAGCTTCTTTAGCCATGCCGCGATATTTGACAAATAGATAGCCCATCACGCCAAAACCGACATAAATAAAGGGTATTTTATAATACTGGCGGTTATAAGCCTGTCCTAAACCGGGCAGCATCAACGACCGAAGTGTCGCTTTTTTCGGAATGATTTTATGAATGGCAGCTTCCTGCTTGGCTGTTACCCGAATGGTATCCTGATTGTCCAGCGAGGTTGTCGCGTCGTCGGTCAGCACCGACGTGCCCACCTTGATTCCATGACGTTGAACCGTTGGCCGAATGGTGTCGCTTGCAGAGCGTACTTGTCGGGTCGAATCAGTAGCGGCTGGCGTTGGCGCTGGTATGACAGCCGGACGTTGCGCAAAGGCGGAATGAACGGGCAGGCTGAACAACAGGAATAGGGCTGCAATAAGTAAGATGAATAACTGTTTCATGCCCACACAACGGCTCAACTTCTTTCTTCCGGGCCGTCTACTCACCCTTTTAAGGTAATTTAACACGGTTACGCCTGTGAGTTCAGCACTTCCAGAATTTTAGTTAACTCTTCCTGAGAAGTAAACGGAATCTTAATTTCTCCTTTGTGTTTCTCGTCGGCTTTTATAGATACACGAGTGCCGAACAACGACGACAATTTAAACTGAAGCGTGCGCATTTCCTGCTTAGGCAG
>JANXVQ010000346.1 GCA_025351545.1 Spirosoma sp. | reverse complement strand
CTCCGATATTCGGATATAGATTTAGTTTGTCCAGATCTGATACGGGTATCCAGACTAAATTGAGAGCGGTGGTTTGGGCAGGGTTTAAAGCGGGTTCGCCTTTGAGATTACGGGCTGCAAAGACGACATGCAATACGTCGTCGTTACGTTGCGACAGGAGCATTTCGCCCGCCAGAATCATCTCGCCCAAATCAACCGAAACGCCCAGTTCTTCCCGGATTTCGCGAACAACAGTTTCGGGTAAAATTTCACCCCGGTCGGGGTTGCCGCCGGGCAACGCAAAAACATCCTGTCCGCTGTAGCAGTAGCGCATCAGCAACACTTCGGTTTGATTTTCATGCTGACGCCAGATAAGGGCAGACGGACGAACCTTCATGGTATAAACTGTAAATATCCATCAAGTTAACAATCGCAGGAGTAATTACTATAGCCCGGATAGCGGGGCGATAAATTTCCTGAAATACTTACAACACGATCGAGCGGCACAGTTTCGCCAGTTGCTAACTCCAGTGATTCCACGCCATCTTCACGGATAAACTGCTTGATCGTTACATCGGTTTTAATAAACTCGTTCAAATCCGTCAAGTATTCAAGACGCACAAATTTTCCGGGAATAATAGCCGACCGAAAGGCATTTTCGTCAACAAGAAAGTCAGAATTATTCACTTTCGTTTCCATACCATACTAACAAGTCCTACATGCGAAACGTGCCCCGGTTGTGAATCAGAGCACGTTTCAATGCTTTTTGTCAGGCTGGTAAAAAATTAATAGCCTGCTGTTTCCAACTCCTTCTGCAATTCGCGTAAAATTGTTTCTTTCATCGCAATTTTTCGTCTTTGGGTATTAATCTTGTTTAAAATCTGCTTGTCTTCGTCCTTGTAAGGGTCAAGTCCATCAGCGTCTTGTAAAGCAAATTGAAGGTCGTTTTTTTCGCGCTTAACCAGATATTCCATTTCCCGAATCTTCGTCCGAATCTGCTCCGATTGACTTTTGAGTTCAAAAGCGGGGTATTTTCTGGTTAGCACGCGGCCAAGATAGCTCAGTTCAAAAATCTTGTCGCAGGCAGCCCGAAATCGTTCGTTAACAACTTTATCCTGTAGTTTAAAAGGCACCCGAATTTCTTTCCAGCTATTAAGAAGTACTTTTGCCCGTTCAGACGCGGCAAAAATATCTGATAGTTTCGACAGCTTTTCTGCCTCGTCAGCCATTTTCATTTGCTGTTCGATACGCGGATCAATCTTCGGTACGATAACAATACCCTTCGCGTCGTTGTACTTGGCGTAGAACATGGTTGTCGCTTTCTTAAACTGCTTGTAGAGTTTGCCGCTTTTTTTTATGGGCACCTCGCCAACCACTTTCCAGGCATTGTTGAGTTTCCTGACTTCCTGAAAAGCCGCATCCAGATCGCCCAGACGATTGGCACGAAATGCCAGACGAATAAGGTCGTCATACTTATCCAGCCGTTCCTGAATGACCTTGTTCTGCTCGTTAAAATACTCACGCCGACGGGTAAAAAAACCATCTAACAGTTCCTGAAACCGGCCTTCTACTTCAGCATCAGTAGCTTTGTCAACGGGCCCGGTCTTGATCCATTTAGTTTTGATCTCCTGCAGCTCATCGGCCGTTGTGCGCCAGTCCGTACTATCAACAACAGCTTCGGCTTCGACAATGAGTGCTCGTTTTATCTCAAGATTTTTAAGCTGGTTAACCGTAATTAAGTCGGCCAATAGTTTTTCCTGAGCATCCAAACGGTCAAGTAACGGCGGAAAATCACCTAATGCATCGAAGCCGAGGAGCTTCTTGCGGAGTTGAACCAGTTTTGTCAGATACGAGCCCTTATTTTGGGCTTCGTCAATATCTTTCTCTAACTGGCTTACTTTGGTTTCGGCGATAATGAAGCGATTCTTGAAATAATCGAGCGCTTCCTGCTCGGTTCGTTTGACTTCGCCAATCTGGCGGTCTTCGTAATTCAGGTAGCCTTTCAAAAATACCTTTCCGTCTTTGACGTAACCGTATTCATCTACCAGTGAAGCGTTTTCCATTACTGTGCTTGGTTAAGGCTGCGCTGTGGGTTAAATTTGAGGATTAATGCCAACCATAAATCTGTCAGAAATTAATGAGTCAGGAAACCATAATTTTCTCAATGGCAGGCGTGAGTAAAAATATTCCGCCTAACCGACAAATCCTAAAGAACATATACCTTTCCTTCTTTTACGGTGCTAAAATTGGCGTTTTAGGGCTGAATGGTTCCGGCAAATCCACTTTATTACGAATCATTGCTGGTATCGACAAAAATTATACCGGAGAAGTTGTTTTTTCACCTGGCTACTCGGTTGGTATGCTTGAGCAGGAACCAAAACTGCAACCCGGCAAGACCGTCCGCGAAATAGTTGAAGAGGGTGCTCAGGAAGTAGTTAATCTACTGAAAGAATTTGATGAGATTAATGAAGCATTTGGTGATCCCGATGCTGATTTTGATAAATTGATTGCCCGCCAGGGTGAAGTGCAGGAAAAAATTGACCACTTCAACGGTTGGGAACTTGATCAGAAACTCGAACGGGCGATGGATGCTCTCCGTTGTCCGCCGTCAGACATGGTGATTGACAACCTCTCTGGCGGTGAAAAACGCCGGGTAGCCCTTTGCCGTCTCCTGCTCCAGCAACCCGACGTATTATTACTCGATGAGCCGACTAACCACCTCGACGCTGAGTCGGTGTTATGGTTGGAAGAACACTTGCGATTATATGCAGGCACGGTCATTGCCGTAACCCACGATCGCTACTTTTTAGATAATGTGGCAGGCTGGATTCTCGAACTCGACCGGGGTGAGGGCATTCCCTGGAAAGGCAATTATTCGTCGTGGCTGGAGCAAAAACAAAACCGACTGGCTAAGGAAGAGAAAACGGAATCGAAGCGGCAAAAAACGCTTCAGCGCGAATTGGAGTGGGTGAAAATGGCTCCAAAAGCCCGTCAGGCAAAATCAAAGGCTCGACTGGGGGCCTACGAAAAACTCCTGAACGAGGATGCTAAACAGCGCGACGACAAACTCGAAATATTTATTCCGGCCGGGCCACGCCTGGGGGCCAAAGTTATTGAAGCCGATGATGTAGCCAAAGCCTTCGGCGAACGGTTACTGTTTGAGCATCTGGGATTTTCGCTGCCGCAGGGCGGCATTGTCGGTATTATTGGCCCGAATGGCGCTGGCAAAACCACTCTGTTCAAGCTTATTACGGGTCGCGACAAACCCGATGCCGGAACGTTTGAGGTGGGCGATACCGTAAAAGTGGCCTATGTCGATCAGGAGCATGATGGTCTTGACCCGAGCAAAACTGTATTTGAGACCGTATCGGGCGGGAGCGAGTGGATTATGATGGGCGGAAAACAATCGAATGCGCGTGCTTACGTTAGCCGATTTAACTTCGCCGGGGCCGATCAGGAAAAGAAGATTGGAACCCTATCGGGTGGAGAACGTAACCGCGTTCATCTGGCCATGATACTTAAAGAAGGCGCAAACTTGTTGTTACTGGATGAGCCAACCAACGATCTTGATATAAATACGTTGCGGGCGCTGGAAGAAGGGCTGGAAAACTTCGCCGGTTGTGCTGTGGTCATTAGCCACGATCGCTGGTTTCTGGACCGCGTTGCCACACACATTCTGGCTTTCGAGGGCGATTCGCAAGTGTATTGGTTTGAAGGCAACTTCTCGGAATACGAAGAAAATAGACGCAAACGCCTAGGTTCGGATGCCACCCCGACACGAATAAAATATAAGAAACTGGCATAAAACGAAAAGGGGACAGGTGTTTAGTCTGTCCCCTTTTCGTTTTATATGTATTGTCAAAACTTCGGGCAAGGCAGTCTCTTGTCCCGTCTTTTTACCCCCGCCCGACGGCCTTCGGGCTTGTCAAAAACATAGGAAAGCGATAATTCGTGCGAACCACCGCTATTGCCGAGGGTGGAAATTGTAAGGTCGTAGCTATAACCAATCGAAAATTTCTCCATGCGCCAGCCAATCAGCGCAGCTACAGCATCATGGTTATTTAATGTCTGATTGTATTTCTTGAAGGGAATTCCTCTGTAATAAGCACCAATTGTCAATGGCGAATAAGTCAGATAGGCGCCTAAGTCTAATTGATCGTACTTACCTTGGTGCTTGTACATAATTACGGGTGAGATGCTGATCTCGCGATCCTCTTCGTCGGCCAGACCCGTGAAGCCACCGAGTGGAATTCGTAAACCGGCCTGAATACTGGTTTTCATAGGCAATCGTTCCTGATCGCCAGCGAAAAAGCCCTGCTCAGGCCGATTGATGTGGTGGGCTGATGCGCCGAGCCAGAACCAGTCGGAGTAGAATAATCCTCCTGTGGAGAAATCCATGTATTTTTTCGTGGGTAATCCGCCTTGTAGAGTTGGGTCGCCGGAGACACTGCCGGTAATAAAGCCACGATCCGTAAACTGATCGCCGGTGGTCAAACCAAAATAATTAATGCTCCGGTTTACATAAGATCCCTGCAAGCCTAATCGTACAAATGAGGATTCGCTCACCTGAAATTGGTATGCATATTGCAACCCTATATCTGTTGATTGAATCCTTCCTTGTCCCTGATTATCACTTTGAATCATTAAACCAATACCGCTATTGTATTTTTCGATGAAGTGATCTAATGACACCATCGTTGTAACATAGTTAGTGATGGCGGGCCACTGATTTCGATAGTTGGCGGTAACACGTGGGGCTAGGGCTGAGCCTGCAAACGCAGGGTTCAGGTACATCGGAGCCGCATAAAATTGAGTAAACTGAGGGTCCTGTGCGAAAACTATTCGGCTTAGGCTCAGTGTCAGAATTGTTAGTATGTATTTATTCAGCATAACGGCAAATACAAGGCAAAGACTGGGCCAATATTATTGTTGCAACGTTGACAACACAAACGAAGTATTTGGTAGTACAACAACCTCTAAAATTAGTTGGATTTTAGATGCTTTTGTGACTGTCATATAATAAAATTTTAACCGGGCAACAACGTTTATATTAACGTAATGCCCCTGTTGATGTTATGTCGAGGATCGAATTTGCGTAGGCGGGCTTTATTCAACGTTTCTTCATGTTAATTTTTTATAAGCATATTCGGGTAAATGGACTCTTGGCCATGCTATTTCTGCTGGCGGGGTCAACCATAGCCTGGGCGCAAACAGGCACAGGTATTAAGATCAGTGGTAAAGCTTGTATCCCTGATAAGGAGTGTAACGCCGATTCACTAACATTTACGGATAGTGTACAAACCGGTGTCACAACCCGAGTCTGGGATTTTGGAGACAGCAAGACAGTTACCAAGAAAGGCGATTCAACCGCCAAACATGTCTATCAACAACCTGGTAGCTATACTGTTAAATTAACCCGAACAGTTAATGGTGTATCATTAATTTCAGAACGACTTGTTAATGTTGGCGTTCCTCCACAACCTTTCTCAAAATGGCGCACGGATACAACTATTTGTAAAGGTGAAACGATTACACTGGACCCGTATGCCGGTAGTCCTCAGCAGGGATATACATATCTCTGGTATCCTAAAGGCAACACCACACAAAGCATACAGGTCGATACTTCAGGGTGCTATTCGGTTGAGGCTACCAGTCCCAATGGTTGTTCGTATCAGAACCGCATTAATGTCGATGTTTGCGGGGAGAAAAAAGAATCGCAGGGGGTGAAATGGTACTTTGGGCAAAATGCCGGTCTTGACTTTAGTGGCGGTGGCACACCAAAACCCATTACCGATGGCAAACTGAGTACTATTGAAGGCTCATCATCCATTGCCAATACCAAAGGTATTTTGCTGTTTTATACAGATGGAACCACCATTTACGATAAAGATGGTAAGCCGCTGAAGTCGCTCGATCCTCGTGATTCGGCTGCCACAGCCAAACCTATACCCCTCGGTGGTAGTACGCACTCAACGCAATCGGCCCTGATTGTGCCAAAACCAACTTGTAGGGGATGCGAGTATCTGTATTATGTGTATACAACCTCCGAAATTCGCGGGCAAAAAACATTGGCGTATAGCATAGTCGATATGCGGAAGAATGGTGGCAAAGGCGCTATCGTTGAAAAAAACATTCCCCTGTCCAGCCAGGGTACAGAACAATCGGCCTCGGTAGAAAACACCCGCGACTCTACATACTGGGTAATTACACGCAAGTTTGGAACGAATCAATTTAAAATTCAGCATTTAACTAAAGCGTCATCACCTGTTGTAACGACTTACAATTTAGGCCAGAAGATAGATACCCTTACAAAAGCGGAGGGCTACATAAAAATTGGCCCGGCCGACACTACTGGCGGCAATAAGGGCAATCGCCCGATGGCTGTTATTATTCCCGGTCCACCCAAAAATTCTGTTGACCTCTATACGTTTAATGACTCAACGGGCACCTTGAAATTTAATCGAACACTTGATTTAGGGCCTGCACCCCCAAAAGCGTATGGGGTTGAATTTTCGCCGGATGGCAAGAGCTTGTACGTTACTATGCTGGCCGATACCAATGCCGATGGCAGTCAGAAAGGATCATCGTATCTGCTGAAATATAACCTGACCCAAAAAGATTCTTTATTGGCAAAATCAAAAACGGTAGTCGATAGCAGCACGACACGGCAATATGGCTCAATTCAAATTGGGCCGGATGGGCGACTTTATGTAGCGATAAAAGGCAGCAGCACACTTGGCACTATTAAAAACCCGAATGGCGGATTGCTCGATAGTCTGATTTTTAACCCGGCGGGGCAAACCCTTGGCGGGAAAATCAGCCAGTTGGGGTTGCCGAACCTGGTGGCTAATTTCAATGATAACTCCAGTGGGCCGGGTCTCACATATTCGGATACATGTACCAATGGGCCAACTGTATTCCAGATTAGTCCGAACTGTCAAAAATTAAAAGAGGCCTATACGTTAGACTTTGGTGACGGTAGCCGGCCAACTTCGACCACGTCAACCCAACCGATTAAGCACCCTTATACAAAGCCTGGTCAATACTTCATTAGTCTACGAATAATTACTAAAACCAGTGCGGGAGGCATCTGTAAAGACACCTTGATTAAGGACACCCTGA
>JANXVQ010000336.1 GCA_025351545.1 Spirosoma sp. | reverse complement strand
AGTACAGTGCCAGCGCCTGTGTGTTGGATGTACGGGTAAGAGTATCATGACGATTAAACCGAAATGTAAACGAACCTGCCAATCCTACCGACCAGTCTGTTTCAATGGAGCGGGCCACTAAGGGTAGAATTAGGGTATTTCTGGTTTTTAGTAGTTGACTGGGTACCGCCTGCTGAGGTAGTTGAACACTGTCCAACTGAGCTAGTAGAGCACCAGAAGTAACTAGTAATAGGCTGATTAACAGTATAATCAACCTTTTGTAAAGTAGAATGCGCACAACAACTGGAATGACTGTAAATTAAACTCGTATTAATTAATTTACGGCAAAGTAATCCTAAAATTGTAAATTTCGTAGATTTGGGCCTTTATTATACCGTGAAACCTGCGCCCATCGGTAAGAGCGCAGTCGCCGGTTGGCATCAACAACGGAACTTCCGAATTGCAAACCACCGATATGAGCAAATTAAACTTGCCCCCCTTTACATTGGGCGAAACTATTACCCCCGAACAACGCCAGTTTTTCAATAAAAACGGCGTTATCGTTTTTCGTAATTTCATTACCCCGGAAACAGTCAAATTATTCATCAACGAGGTTGAACGAATTGAAAAAGAGTGGCTGGCCGAAGGCCGTGACAAAGTCAATGGAATACCGCTGAAATTCGGTCAGGACGAAAGCGGAAACTCTATGATTCAACGGATGTGTTTTCTGTCCCAGTATAGTAAGACGCTCCACGAATTTTTGCAGGACCCGCGCCTTCAGGCTGTTGTCGATCTGCTTCAACCTTTTGAAGGACGTATTGCGGAAATCGAGAAAGACGGGCTTATAATGAACCATTATATTCGCACGCCTAACAGTAAATTTTCGCAGATGGGCTGGCATACCGACAGTCCCCGCGATATTTTCCTCGGTCAGCGTATCATGCCCATGCTGAACGTGGGTATTCACCTCAATCCGACACCTTACGAAAACGGCGGCCTGCGTGTTATTCCCGGAACGCATAAACAGGGTATTTTCAAAATGTTGTTCCGCAAGAAGTATTTCGTGGACAATGACCCCGACAAACATGAAATCGGCTTCGACATCAACGCAGGTGATTTATCGGTACACGACGGACGGCTTTGGCACCGGGCGCAACAGTCACCCCTTGTTGGTGAAGCCAGCCGTCGTCGGGTGATGTACGTACCCGTTGTAACGGGTAAATACATGCCAAAACACGCGAACAGCAAAACACCCTTCTATCACCGGTTTATTTCGAAAGTCAACATTTAATTAGCCGTGAGTTCAATAATGGCATAAGGCGTAAGATTTGCTCAGCAACTTACTTACGCCTTGTGCTTTTTTATTGACTCACGACTTTACTTCTTATGGCCTACGCCCTTATTACGGGAGCCAGCAAGGGCATTGGCTTAGCCATTGCCAACGAACTGGCCCGCCGAAAGTTCGATTTGTTGCTGGTAGCGCGATCAACGTCACTGTTGCAGGAAGTCGCCAGCCAATTAGCATCAGAACATGGCATCAAGACCGATCATCTGTCTATTGACCTGGCCCAAACCGGAGCTGCCCAACAGGTGTTCGATTGGTGCAATCAAAAACAATATGCCGTTCAGATGCTGGTCAACAACGCGGGCTACGGCCTGAGCGGTCCTTTTGAGAAACATTCTCTCGCCGAGCACATAGGCATGATGACGGTCAACATGACGGCTCTGGTCGAATTAAGTTATCTGTTTTTACCCCAGCTTCGCCAGCAATCCAAAGCCTATATATTGAATATAGGCAGTTCGGCAGCTTATCAGGCCATTCCAGGCCTAAGCCTGTATGCTGCGTCCAAAACGTTCGTACTGCAGTTCAGCCGGGGGCTTCATAAAGAACTGAAACGCTCGTCGGTTTCTGTTACCTGTGTATGCCCCGGCGCCACCGATACAAATTTTGTGGACAGGGCCCAGATTGGCGACAAAGGCCGTAAAGCCGCCGAACGGGTGAACATGACTCCCGAAGATGTAGCTCAGCAAGCCGTTGCCGCAACACTGGCCGGAAAGACCGAAGTAGTCACGGGATTTCTTAACAAAGCCGGGAAATTTATGGCCTGGCTATTGCCCAAAGGCTTGGTTGAACAAACCGCCGGGAGCATTTACGAATAAATTCTACTCGTGATTCCAGTGCAAAAGCCGCATGCCCTGACTTGTTATCAGGGCATGCGGCTTTTGCACTGGAATTGTATTCCGCTAATAGATGGCACTTTATTTGCACTGCTGCCGTTGTACACATATAACTTTACAAAGACGTTGGATGCTGGACCTATATTGTTACCCTA
>JANXVQ010000325.1 GCA_025351545.1 Spirosoma sp. | reverse complement strand
TGTTACGTGTTTATGTCCGAATCCGAAAACGGTTATGATGGGATGTTCGACGGTTTACCTGAACTGGAGACACCAATCAGGCTAAAGGCCAAATCGTTCGATGCTGTCATTTCGCGGATAGGTGACAGCCTGAATCATGGCGCAAGCATACTCCGACACGTAAACGAAAACTTGGGAATCTATTCCCCGCAGGATGCTGATGGTTTGCTGACTGCCAGCGACAAGTTAAAGACGACACAGAAGCTAAGTTATCGCGGCTTGCGTGTACCAAAAACGATCTACGCAAAGAACCCGGTTCACATTGATTTCCTGCTGAACAAAGTTGGTGGATTGCCAGCCGTCGCAAAACTCCTGAAAGGCAGCCAGGGGGTAGGGGTGAATATCTTGGAAACGTCGTTAGCTACCAAGACTTCGTTAGAATCGTTCGCTAAGTTTAACATCGGAGTGAAGATTCAACAGTTCATCAAAGCCGATGGTAAGGACATTCGGGTTATTGTAGTTGGTGACACGGTTTCGATAGCGATGGAGCGGACAGCCAGCAAAGGCGACTTTCGGGCTAACATCAGCAAGAAAGGTTCAGGCCGGAAAGTTGAGTTGTCCGACGCTGATAAAGACATTTGCATCAGAGCGGCTAAAGCCGTTGGATTGTCTTTTGCAGGTGTTGACATAATGAAGGATGCCGATGGCAAAACTTACGTCATTGAAGTCAATGGAAACCCCGGTTCAAAGATTATCGACATTACCGGCCACAACTACTTTGCAGACCTTATTAGGTTCGTGGAAGGCAAGATCAAGAAGGACGGTAAAGCTGAGTCCGATAGCAAAGCATCTGCCAGTACGCAAGTAACGGGCATAATCAAAGCCGCCGTGTTCGACAACAGAGAAGATGCCAGAGTTTCAAGATTGAAGGAATTGAAGGAAAAGTACCCTTTTTTGATGAAAGGTATTGACGTGTAGCCGGTCGATACCAATTCTAACACTAAAGTCCGGCCTGTTTAGACAGGTTCGGGCTTTGTTTTGCTATCATTTTGATACGCGATACTCCCATAAGTGCTTAATCCATTGATTCTTAGTTACGTGTTGCAGTCCTTCTCGGGCTACAACAAAAACGCCTAACATGTTCAGTAATGAGCGCGTTAGGCGTTTTTGTTTGTGAGCGATTGGGCGAAAACAGGTTTAGTAGAAGATGGTGAAGCTTGACTTTGTGTCATTTTTGTTTTCAGCTAACGTGATGATCAAATCTCCCCGAATTAAACGATACCGGCTAATCCCGACGATGTAGATTCAGTAGAAATCAGGCTGAATGCGTATATAATAAGCTGAATAAAATAGATGTCAATGAACACATAGTCAAGCTAATACCCAACTCTGCCAATTTGCGAATTTGATTAACTTAAATCTCCTTCATCCAGGTCGGCACTGATTTATTATCACACTTTTATAGCTTGAATTTGCACTATTGTATTTATTGTTACTAAAAGGCTATCAACCTTGATTATCAGTTAATTAAATAAACTTAAGTGGCAATTCTGCATCTATCCAATCCTGATTGTTAGTATAAACGTTTAGTTAAAAAAATGTATTTATTGTGTACTAGATGTGAATTTGTCGCTGTATATAAATTTATAGTATATGATTTTTTTACTGAAAAAGTGCTTTTTTTATCCATATTTATGAATATATTATTTACTATCTCTCAAATAAGCTAAAGACTAATGATAATTTATATTTAAAAGTAACTATCTGACTGTCAGACATATGATTTGCTTTTGGTGCTTTACTATAGTAATATTGAACACTCCTCTTTACCCATAGAGCTATACTTATTATAAGTTAACAATACACTGGAGTATTTAAAGAAGTTGTAGCGCTATATATGTATATGAGATATGAAGCGTTCTCTCGTTTTTGAATTTGCGAAACATAGGCCTATTCCGGGCATTATCAAGTATCCGCCCCCACTTGTCAATCCGGACTACAAACAGGCCCCAACTACCGATTCTGATGACAAAATGGCTTTTCAAAATTTTGTGCATCTGTTAGCCAGATACAAGCAAGCCGGTAATGAAGTTGCCCAACAGTGGCGTCAAGACAATCTTTACTAACTACTGGCGTGGCGCATTCAAGTCTGGCGATAGTTGATACTTTACCAGGTTTAGGCGAATCGGCCGTAATCAATAGAAAAGCCTTCGACGAACAGATATTGACTACCTTTTCTTATACGCCAGCGGTAATCAAATTGCCATTTTCAACATAAATCTGTATAAAAAAAGCCGCTTTCGTAAAAGCGGCTTTGAACTCATCTATAGGCAACAGGACCAGTTATGAGGCCCCGGGAGGGAATGCATGGAATAAACTAAAAAAGGTTTTTAATATCAATTCGGCGATGTAAGTGCTCTTTATCTTTAAAGGGTAACATAACAATCACCTGACCGTGTTCATAAATAGCTTCGATTTGATCAGCATCGACAAAGGATGGAATATCCAGAACCCGTAAAAACATAGGTACAGCTAACCGCTGGTTAACACCATCTTCCTGTGTTTGCTTAGAGGAGCTAACCAATAAAGTATAGAGAACGAGTTTACCGCCCTCGACCAGCACATTAAACGAATTAGCACTTACGCCGGGGGCAGACAAGGTTATTACCAAGCGTTCATCTTCACGCTCAACATTCATGGTTGTTTGACTCGAACCACCGTAGAGCGTATTCAGCAAATCGACTTGACCGCTTGTTCCCTGAAACACATTTTCTATCGCTTTCATCGTTGATGTTATTTACTGTTCGGTAGTCCTAAAAAAGTAATGATAACCGCCTTTCCAAAACCATAAACTGAATTTTTACCGTAAAAACAGGTAA
>JANXVQ010000307.1 GCA_025351545.1 Spirosoma sp. | reverse complement strand
CTGGAAGATGCCCCCTGGCCTGCCACCAAAGACGAATTAATTGACTATTCGATTCGCTCCGGTGCTCCACTCGAAGTCGTTGAGAACCTCCAGGAACTCGAAGACGATGGTCAGCCCTATGAAAGCATTGAAGAAATCTGGCCGGATTATCCAACCAAAGATGACTTCTTTTTCAACGAAGACGAATATTAATATATTCGGGCAGGAGTCAATAAAAAAGGCGTATCCATTCTCTGGATTACGCCTTTTTTATTGTTTGTACGTATTTGCAGGCTTTAATCGTATGGCTAGATTACATTGATTACGAGAACTACGAGCTAAAGACTGTAGGTACGTTAATGCGACTTAACCTCTGCTGCGACGCTCTTTACAGGCCGATCATATTTTTTGGGTGCATAGAGAAATCCGAATGCTTCGGCCCCTTCTCTCGTATGCACTTTATGATGAATGTAGTGAGCGCGCATAATCCGTTGCATATATCGTCCGCTGGTGTCAATTTTTATTTTTACACGTCGATGAACGATAATGTCATGGAAAATAAAATAGAATAATCCATAGAGTGTCACTCCGGCACCAATCCAGATCAAAAACTGGAATTCAGGAATTTCTACGCCTGTGAAAATCAGACTAATAGCGGTCAGGCTGAAAACAACAGCAAACCAATCATTCATCTCAAAAAAACCGTTATGATGATTGTGATGATCGCTATGCCAATTCCACAAAAAACCGTGCATAACATACTTGTGCGTTAACCACGCAACGCCTTCCATAAAGAGGAAAGTCCCTACAACCCAGGCAACATTTACCAGCATTTTTGTGTTTCTTTAGTAGTATAGATCAGAAATGAACAAGCATTTTTAGCCCTTATTTTCACTCTGTTCTATTGATCAGATTGTCTGGTATAGTAACGGTTTGTAGCATCGAAAAGTTGACAGATATAAATCTGGTTTTCAACGCAAAATAGAGATGTAAGCTAAATACTTGCTGGTTTTTGAAAAATCCGTATATTTATCGCAGTCAGTGCTCAACCAGATGAACCCATCGGTTATGGACTATCAGGCGCTCAAAAACCTGGTCAGACGGGGAGAGGGCAGCAATTTAGAGTTCAAGCTGAAAACAAACCATCCCGAAAAAATTATTCGGGGGGTGGTTGCCTTCGCTAATACAAACGGCGGTGTCATGCTGATCGGCGTCGGTGACGACAAGAAGATTCCGGGCTTGAAATATGCCGACGAAGACGAATACCTGCTTGTTCGGGCCATCAACAAATTCTGTTTCCCGCACATTTCCTACACCATCGAACGCGTGCAGCTCTGCGACGAGCGTGAAGTACTTATTATACGGGTGCCTCGTAGCCCGACTCGCCCGCATTACATTATTCCCGACCCGGCTGAACCTGAAAACAAGAAGGTGTATGTCCGCGTAGACGATAAATCAGTTCAGGCCAGCCGCGAAGTGCGCGAGATCTTGAAAGGCGAACAGGCTGATCGCGGTATTCGATTCACGTATGGCGACAAGGAGCATAAGCTTATGCAGCATCTGGGCGAGCACAACAGCATAACGGTTGATCTGTTTGCGTCTGTTGCGGGTATTTCGCGTCGAATTGCTTCCCGGACGCTTGTGCTATTGGTACTGGCCCATGTGCTTGAAATCCATCCAAGCGACGTGATGGATAAGTACACCTCCCGGGCAATCCAATAAAGTTTGGCTCGTATTTCGGTATGTTTAGCGAATGTCTTACTTTGTTATGCTCAGAATGAAGCATAATAAACGTTAAGACGATGTCCTTACCCACGCCTGCCCACAAACCGTTTGTGCCCGCAACGGAATCCCCCGCCGAGTTCACATTAAAAGCGATTATAACTGGTGCGGTGTTTGGCGTACTATTCGGAGCTGCAACGGTTTATCTGTCCTTAAAAGCCGGATTGTCGGTCTCGGCATCCATTCCCATTGCAGTACTGGCGATTTCTCTCGGACGACGGTTTTTGAATACGACCATCCTCGAAAATAATATTATTCAAACGACTGGCTCAGCGGGCGAGAGCATTGCCTCGGGCGTGGTATTTACAATGCCCGGGTTCTTATTCCTGACAAATGGCGTCGGGGCCGATTTTTTCAATTACTGGACAATTCTGACGTTGGCAATTCTGGGTGGCTTAATTGGCACGCTGATGATGATTCCCCTACGTCGGTCGTTGATTGTGCAGGAACATGATACATTGCCTTACCCCGAAGGTACGGCTTGCGCATCGGTGCTGATTGCTGGAGAAAAAGGGGGCGATTTTGCCAAAACGGCTTACCAGGGCTTGGGTATGGCGTTAATATATGCACTGTTGCAGAAGGTTCTCCATGTGATTGCTGAGGTGCCTGTCTGGGCAATTAAGCAGACAAACCGATATTTTCCATCGGCTCAGGTTGCGGGAGAAATAACACCGGAGTATCTGGGCGTAGGCTACATCATCGGGTTTCGTATCTCTGCCGTGTTGGTAGGAGGTGGTATTCTGGCGTGGTTAGCACTAATCCCGTTACTGGCTTCGGTAGTTCCGGGTGATACTATCGCCCTGCAACTTCAAAAACTTGGTTACCTGGCGAATTTGCAAACGGCAGGCGGGCCGGGAGGCTGGAATCCGACCACCCATACCTTTACCGATACGGCTGCGGCCATCTACCGCGCTTACATTCGGCAAATTGGTGCGGGAGCCGTAACAGCGGGCGGTTTCATAACGCTTATAAAAACCATTCCAACCATCGTCTCCTCCTTTCGGCAGAGTTTCAGCCGATCCTCTATCAATGCTACTGAAACAGAAGATGCGCTGAGTGGAAATAACCGAATTCCCCGAACAGAGCAGGACCTGAGCGTTCGAATCGTAATTATCGGGAGTATCGTATTGGCGGCTTTAATGGTTGTGCTCCCGAAAATTCCGGGCGATTCGATACTAACCAAATTGCTGATTGCTGTGCTGGTGATCGTCTTTGGCTTCTTTTTTGTGACGGTCGCCAGCCGGATTGTGGGGCTGATCGGGTCAAGTTCGTCGCCGGTTTCGGGTATGACCATTGCCACTATTATGGGAACCTCCCTGGTCTTTATCGGATTCGGACTAACGGGAAAAGCTTATGAACCGGCTGTATTAGTTGTGGGGAGTATGATTTGCGTAGCGGCTGCCAACGCCGGGGGAACGTCGCAGGATCTGAAAACGGGTTATATCGTTGGAGCAACACCCAAGTATCAGCAGATGGCTCTGTTTATCGGCGTCATTGTCTCGTCGTTAGTCGTTGGGGCAACGGTAAAGATTCTGGACACACCTACCCCTGATTTGATTGCTCAGGGAATCACACATGCCATCGGTTCCGACAAGTTTCCGGCTCCTCAGGGAACGCTTATGGCCACACTCATCAAAGGACTGTTATCCTTTAACCTTGATTGGCAATTTGTGCTGGTCGGCGCGTTTATTGCCTTCGTGTTCGAGTTGGTCGGTGTTAGTGCGCTGGCCTTTGCCGTAGGTTTATACCTGCCCTTATCGACAACGTTGCCCATTTTTGCGGGGGGGCTCGTCAAAGCCATCGTTGACATGAATGCTAAACGCAAAGGAACCGTGGAAGAAGACCGCGACGGCGAACCGGCCGATTTGGGAAAAGGTAATCTTTTCGCAACGGGTCTGGTAGCTGGCGGAGCATTGGCGGGCGTAGCTGTGGCTTTATTATCGGTTAACGATACTATCTATAATGCACTGGCGTCATTGACGCTGGAACCCGTGCTGGGTAGAATACTTGGTGGGAGCGGCTACATGTTACTGGGAGCGTTGGCCTTTGCCGGGCTTGCCATAGTGCTGTGGCGAGTGGCAGAAGGAAAGCAGAATACGTAGAAAGGCGATCCAATTGAATAAACAATTAGCTAAGAAAGAGGGGGTGTTTATCGCGCTTGACCCGCTTTTTTTAACAAGTCCACCACTTTTTCTACGGGTAGTTGCTCCACGGTATGACCCTGATCGCCAGTGAGGGTTTGGGCGGCAAACAACGAGTTAATAATTGCTTCTTCTGTAGCTTCAATAGCGGCTAGAAACAACGGGGAGACGTTGTCGTTGCGTAAGAGTTTCAGTTCATCAAATGGACTCGCTGCTTCATGCGGAATCCGGTAAGCAGTCGATACGGCAATGACATAATCGCCACTGCCATTCGATGCGATGCCGCCCGTTTGCGCCAGACCCATAAAGGCTCGTTTAGCCAGCCGCTTCAGGTTACGCGCATCCAAAGGCGCATCGGTCAATACAACCATCATGCAGGAACCATCAAGATTTTTCTTGAAGTCATAACGGCCTAATTCTACACCAATTGGTACGCCACCAATTTGTAACACACCGCCAAAATTCGTCTGTACCAGCGCCCCAACGGTATAGCCACCCAGCGACGCGGGCAGTTTCCGGGATGCGGTTCCAATGCCACCTTTAAAGCCAAAGCAAACGGTTCCGGTCCCTGCGCCAACATTACCTTCGTCGACGGGTCCGGTTTTTGCTTGCCGAATAGCGTCAAGGACATGTTGTTTTGTAACGTGTCGCCCACGAATGTCGTTTAGAAAGCCGTCGTTGGTTTCGCCCACAACAGCGTTCACTGAACGTACCTGTTCGTTGCCTTTCTGAGCTAGCGTATAATCAATCAGGGCATCGGCAGCAGTAGGGATATTTAGTGTATTAGTCAGAACGATTGGAGTTTCTACTGTGCCCAGTTCTTCCACCTGACTGTAGCCCATCAATTTGCCAAAACCATTCCCGATATAAATAGCGGCTGGGCTTTTCTGCTGAAACTGATTTCCGTCGTGCGGCAGAATGGCCGTAACCCCCGTACGAATAGTCTGACCTTCTTTGAGCGTGATCTGCCCTACTCGTACACCGGGTACATCTGTAATAGCATTGAGTGGCCCGGTTGGCAAGACGCCAAATCGGATGCCATATTCACGAGGGCGTTTGGAGGGCTGAGCCATTGCAGATTGAATGCTGGTAAACAATACGGTGGTAAATAATAGGAAGCTGTAAGAGAATGGCATACGGCTAGGCAGTTAGTGGCTTGGCAAATTTACAATGATCTATGCAACTGATTTGTGCACATGCTTTCAGCCGTCCAAACTCATATAGGTTTATAACTATGTCTTGTGCCAACACGCTAAATAGCTAAAAAATGAATTTTATCGCTGATTTCCTCTTACAGGAAGGGGCTACTTCTAAAATAGACTAACAAATGTTTGACGTTTTTTTTTCTCATATTCTGGCAAAAGTATCGCTGACGAAGGAGGAGAAGCATTATTAATAGGGCTTACGCAGAAGTGTGAAAAAAGGTAACTTTCAGTGTAAAAACAACCAGTCATTTACACTGTCAATACTTGCTCTCGAGTAAGATTAAGTATACCTGCACTAATCTGGCAGATCACTTTGCCGACCTCTCTCACGATGATGTCGCCTGCTTCCTCAAAGAAGAAAAACTTACGGCCAGAATGCTCTGGGAAAAGGGGAATCCTCTTTTTACCAGTCGGCTCTAAGGCTATATTATTTTTGACGACGCGGTGCTGGAGAAAATTCATTCGTCTAAAATTTAAGGGGTTATGCGATCATATTAGGGTAGTCAACATGGAATTGTTAAGAACGTGTTGGGGAATTGAAAAAGACTGGTAGTCGTGTCACCTTTGTGGTCGCCAAACGACAAGATGATGACCAAACAGTTTATGGAACTGACCGACTACCAATGGGCCACAATATCGCCTTTTCTATCTCTCAAACG
>JANXVQ010000266.1 GCA_025351545.1 Spirosoma sp. | reverse complement strand
CCCAATCCCTGTGCCAATACCATCGGCGATGTCGCGGCAACAGCCAGCAAACTATGCGTTAACGTCTGGCGTATTCGCTTGTAAATTCTCAACATTATAGCGTAAAATTCGATTCAATCCAATCAGCACCAATTCAGGTACCACAAATATCGGGGGTTTAAGACGACTTTCAAAGGAAGATGCATCGCCCCCGCACACCAACACCACAATACCCGGTCGTTCCCGGCGATAGTTTTCGATTATTCCATTCATCTCATAGGCCAATCCGTTCAGTACGCCACTCTGCATGGCATGCTGTGTATTCCTGCCTGTCAGAGCAGGCCAGGAGTTCCCTAAATCTGCGGGAGCCTCAACCAGCGGCAAGCGGGCCGTTTGCTCATGCATCGCCTGAAAGCGCATTCGTAGCCCCGGTGAAATCAGGCCGCCCTGAAATACAGCATCATGGTCTACAAAGTCGGCCGTCAGGCAAGTACCTATGTCAAGCACTACACAATCCTGATTCGGGAATAGCGTGTTGGCCCCCACGGCAGCCGCCACCCGATCGGCCCCCAGGGTAGCAGGCGTATCATATGCCTTACGTATGGGTACAGACGTTTGACTATCCAAAACCAAAAAACCGGCGCCCAAATCACCTAGCTGGTTACGAATTTCACCACCGGGGCGACTCGTTGAGGAAACCAATATATGAGCTGCCGACCGCTTAACCACGTCGCTTAGTAAAGCATCGGGCGAATCATACCGGCCGATTTCTACCAGTTCCGAATCCTTGAACCAGCCCGTTTTTAAACTTGAGTTTCCCCAGTCAATAACCAGATTCATTGCTGTTGGAAGGCTGGAGTCGCGGGTTTTGGTTTCCATTCGTGTCTGGTAAAATCAACGTATGTTTTGGGTGCAAAATTTGTCATTCTCCTTTGTTTTAAGGATTTTTAACGACACAATAATTTTTGAATAAATTTAAAGCACCGGAAACATTTATTACTAAATAACGTTATGTTGACAAAGCCGTAACAAAACCCTATCTTTGCTACCATCAATCCGGTCTGCAGATAGTGCTCTTACCAAAGTAGCAACCCATAACTACGGCAAACCTCTATTTTCCAAACGTTTTAACAACCACCGCGTCTGGCCCCACCAGGCGGTTGTGTTTGGATTAGGCAAATCACCCCAATTTATACTTTTGATTTATTTTCATCACATAATTATTTGATTCAGTTGAGGTTAATTTGGTTGATTAAATCAGTAACCCTATCCGTGGGCCGCTAACAGCCTACCCATATGCCCATCAAAACGGTCATATCATTGAACAACTCCCAACTTTTATCCCTGCCGCCCCAGCGGTTCTTTCAAGGTTTATTGCTAACCTGACCTTTATGTACAACAAGGAAGACTTAAGTCTGAAACTCGTTTCGGAACTTCAACCCATTGCCGCCGAGTTCGGCATTCGTGATACAACTAAGTATACCAAAGAAAAACTTATTCTGAAAATATTAGGCGAACAGGCCGTCCGGCCTGGCCCCGAAGGTGCTGATGCTTCAGCATCCGTTGAGGAAGCCCCCCGGCGTGGACGACGTACAAAGCCGGTTACCGATGCAGAGCCACTAAGCCTGCCGGTAGAAAGCGCAACGCCATCGCCCATTCCAGCTCCAGATACTATCCGGCCCCGCCCACGCGGTCGGCGTGATGTTGTTGCTGAACCAAATGCCGAAGCTGAACAGCCAGTCATTATTGCAAACAACACGGTTTCTTCATTCCAGGATAGTACCACATCAGTTACCGAACCGACATCAGCACCCGTAATTAACGTTAGTGCCCCCGTTGATCCAGTCGTAGAAGCAGCATCGGCAGCCTCGAATGATCAGCAGCCATTGCCGCAGCCACGTGAAAATCGTGACCGCACAATCAATCCTGCTAATCCGGGACAGCGAAATAACCCGTTCAATCAACCTGTTCGCAATCGTAACGATGGTGATGGAACGTCGACACCAACCGATCGGAATTTGCGGACGAGTAATCCGCGGAATGAGCGAACTGGTCGGCCAGATAGTAACCAGCAGCGTAACCAACGTCCAGAAAGTACGCAACCAGGCCCACGCGACGCACGACCACGTTTTGATGCAAACCGTGACCGTAATGACGGCCCGCGTGACAATAACCAACGACGCGATCAACGTCCACGTACACAACGCGTTGTAACCGACGAAGCAGGATTGAATTACGGCGGACAAGCCGATGAGGAATTTGTGACACCAACTGTTGTAACCGAAGACAATGCGGCCAACATGCAGTCGGCGGGTGAACCGGCATCGGCTGATTCAACTACGACCGTCGAAACGTCAGACGCTCCGGCCGAAACGCAGGAAGGGCAACAGCCTCAATCCGAATCGGACCAGGCTGATCAGCCCGGACAGTCAGATCAGCAAACCCAGCCACAAGCGTCTCGGGAGGCTCAGGAGTATCAGAATCGTATTCGTCGGCAGTATAACCAGCACATTCGCGAATTCGACGGAATTATCGATAACGAGGGTGTTCTGGAAATTATGCAGGACGGCGGTTACGGCTTCCTGCGCTCAGCCGATTATAACTATCTGGCCAGTCCCGACGATATTTATGTATCACCGTCACAGATCAAACTGTTTGGGCTGAAAACCGGCGATACCGTACGTGGAGCTATCCGCCCGCCGAAAGAAGGCGAGAAATACTTTGCTCTGCTACGCGTTTCGACAGTAAATGGTAAAACGACGGAGGAAATCCGCGACCGGATTCCGTTTGAATACCTGACTCCTCTTTTCCCTGAAGAACAGCTTCACCTCAGCAACCGTCCCGAAAATTATTCATCGCGGGTGCTGGATTTGTTCGCTCCTATCGGTAAAGGTCAGCGTGGTATGATTGTCGCCCAGCCCAAAACGGGTAAAACTGTACTGCTGAAGGAAATAGCCAATGCCATCACGAAGAATCACCCTGAGGTGTACCTTATTGTGCTGCTGATTGACGAACGCCCTGAGGAAGTAACCGACATGGCACGCAGCGTGAACGCTGAAGTCATTTCGTCAACGTTTGATGAACAGGCCGACCGGCACGTAAAGGTATCAAGCATGGTGCTTGAAAAAGCCAAGCGAATGGTCGAATGTGGCCACGATGTAGTAATTCTATTGGATTCTATCACGCGTTTAGCACGGGCGTATAACACGGTTGTTCCCTCGTCGGGCAAGATTCTGTCGGGTGGTGTGGATGCTAACGCCCTGCACAGACCGAAGCGGTTCTTTGGTGCCGCCCGGAATGTTGAGAACGGCGGTTCACTTACCATTATCGCTACGGCGCTGATTGACACTGGCTCGAAAATGGACGAAGTTATCTTTGAAGAATTCAAAGGTACCGGTAACATGGAACTCCAACTCGACCGAAAACTGGCTAACAAGCGGGTTTATCCTGCTATAGATGTTATGGCATCAGGAACGCGCCGGGAAGATTTGTTGCTAGACAAAGAAACGCTGCAACGTGTCTGGATTCTGCGCAAACACATGGCCGATATGAACCCGATGGAAGGAATGGATTTCCTGTTGGGCCACATGAAAGGCACCAGAACTAATGAAGAGTTCCTGACGTCAATGAACCGATAACAAGTAAAAGAATTTAAGGGATTAACCACAGAGACACCAAGAACACGAAGATTAATTTATTTTCTTCGTATTCTTGGTGTCTCTGTGGTTAATCCCTTTTTTTAGTGGTTGAATACCTGTCTGTCAACTTGTAACTTGCATAAAAGTAAGATTAATTATGAGAGACCTAATTCAATACGCTATCCCCGGCTTTATCATTTTGCTGGTCACGGAGGTAATTGTGACGGCGATTCAACACAAAGACTATTACCAGACAAAAGATACAGCGAGTAGTCTGGCAATGGGTATTGGGAATGTAATTGTTGGATTTGTTGGAAAGGCTATCGTCTTCGGGACGCTTTCTTTAATCTATCAATTCCGGCTGTTTACGGTTGATATGACGCAGTGGTGGGTGTGGGTAATTTTATTTTTCGCTGATGACTTCAGCTATTACTGGTTTCACCGAATTAGCCACAGCAGCCGGTATTTTTGGGCCTCACACGTTGTGCATCACTCATCCATGAAATACAATCTCGGCACAGCACTTCGGCAAACCTGGACGGGTAATATAACGGGCGCCTTTATTTTCTGGCTCTGGCTACCGCTTGTTGGCTTTTCTCCGGTAGCCATTATGACTATGCAGGCTATCAGCCTGTTATACCAGTTTTGGATTCATACCGAACACATCAGCAAGTTTCCCGCACCTATCGAATTTATTTTTAATACGCCCTCGCATCACCGCGTACACCACGGCTCCGACCTTGATTATTTAGACAAAAATCACGCGGGTGTCCTTATCATCTGGGATCGGCTATTTGGCACATTCGCATTGGAAAATAACCGACCTACTTACGGTCTGACCACCAATATCAACTCACATAATCCGGTGCGGATTGCCTTTCACGAATGGGTTGCCATTGGGCAGGATATTCGTCGTGCTCCCTCACTCCGGGCCGCGCTCGGTTACATTTTTGGTCCGCCAGGCTGGAGTCACGATGGCTCCCGTGAAACGACCAAACAGCTACGTGAGAAGCGGAATGAAATTGCAAAATATGTATAGCGTTTTACAAGTGCGTAACATAGTTGCTGTGGTGTCAGATTTAAGAATCTGACACCACAGCAACTATGTTACGCAGAATCTCTATTTTCACCATCAATCCTGATATAATTTATGCATCTTTTTAGTAAGAAAGGAATCCAACTATTTTTCATTTTTCTTTTCTATTTT
>JANXVQ010000260.1 GCA_025351545.1 Spirosoma sp. | reverse complement strand
CTCGAAGCCACCCTCGAAATCATCGAAACAGGCTATGTGATTGGTATTCAGGATATGGGTGCCGCCGGGATTATCTGCTCGACCTCCGAAATGAGTGCGAAGGGCGAACACGGCATGATTATCGACCTCGACAAAGTGCCGACGCGTCAGGACAACATGGCCCCGTTCGAGATTTTACTGTCGGAATCGCAGGAGCGGATGCTGGTGGTGATCGAAAAAGGAAAGGAACACATTATTCAGGATATTTTTGATAAGTGGGATTTGAACTGCGCCAAAATTGGCGAGGTAACGGCTCCCGGCGAAAATGATCTGGGTCGGATTCACTTTTACCGCTACGGCGAACTCGTGGCCGATGTGCCCGCTTACGACCTGGTGTTGGGTGGCGGTGCGCCCCAATACGAACGCGAGTACACCGAACCCGCCTATATTAAGGAATATGCCAAATTCGATGCGTCGGATGTGGATGATCTGGAAAAAGACGAAATCAGGGAAGTGGCCGAACACCTGCTGTCGCACCCGAACATTTGTTCGCGCCAGTGGGTCTACGAACAATACGATTCAATGGTCGGCACGGCTAACCGCAGCACCAACGCTCCGTCTGATGCGGCCGTTGTGCGGGTAAAAGCCCCCGGTTTGCCCGCCACCGAAAAATCCATTGTTATTACGGTCGATTGCAACAGCCGCTATGTGAACGCCAACCCGCGTCAGGGCGCTATGATCGCTGTTGCCGAAGCCTGCCGGAACATTGTTTGCACCGGGGGCGAGCCGCTGGCCGTTACCAACAACCTCAACTTCGGAAACCCCTATGTGCCAGAAGTTTACTGGCAGTTTGTGGAGGCCGTTCAGGGCATGGGCGAAGCCTGTCGCCGGTTCAGCACACCCGTTACGGGCGGTAATGTGAGCTTTTACAACCAAAGCTCCGATGATGGACCTGTCTTTCCAACGCCAACTATTGGTATGTTGGGCCTGATGGAAGATCCGGCTAACCGCATGACCCTCGACTTCAAAAACGAAGGCGACCTGATTTATCTGGTTGGTCAGTCAACGAACGATATTGCGTCGTCGGAGTACCTGTATTCATACCGGGAGATCAAAGCATCGCCCGCGCCCACCTTTGCGTTCGACGACGAATGGCAGGTGCAGGAAGGTATCAAAACCCTGATCCGCAACCGTTGGATTCAATCGGCGCACGACGTTTCGGATGGTGGCCTGTTCACTACACTGGCCGAGTCGGCGATGGCGGGTAACAAAGGTTTTTCGATTAAGGCCGATGATCGGTATCGCCTGGATTCGTTCCTGTTTGGCGAAAGCCAGAGCCGGGTGGTCGTTTCGGTGTCGCTCGATCAGCAGCAATACGTAGAAAAATACCTGACCGATAGCATCATCCCGTTCCGTCTGCTTGGCACCGTAACGGATACTAATTTTGTTATTGACAACACGCCCATCCTTACCCTTGCCGAAGCGAAAGCCTTGTACGACAACGCATTGGGCAAGATAATGGCGTAATCAGAATGTAACTAGTTAAGTTTTGTAATTAGTCAGGTACACCTTTTACCCAAACAAGTTCCTGGCAGAAACCAATGACATCGGCCAACTCAACGCTCTGGGTCAAACGCGTCTTAGGCGTCTTGACCCAGTGGAGGCCCGTGTCATGAAACTGGAGGCTGTAGACGTCGAGAAGGCGCAACTACGCCCCCAACAGAGCCTCAACCCCGCCAATTCCCACAAACCGCCCTACTTAGAGCACTACTTATGACCCTACTTAGAGCAGCCATTATTGGCGGGGGCAATATTGCCGATAATAACCATATTCCTGCACTTAAACAGTTATCTGATCGGGTCGAAATTGTAGCCGTGTGTGGCCGTGATGCTGCTAAAGCCCGCGCGCTGGCCGATAAACATGGCATTTCGGAAGCCTTCGATAATACACCCGAAATGTACCGCCACTGTGCTCTTGATCTGGTGGTTATATGCACGCCTAACAACTTGCACTATCCGCAGACGATGGAAGCTCTGGAACAGAATTGCCACGTTTTCTGCGAAAAACCACCGGCCGTATCTGCCCGTAACACGCGCGACATGGCCGCTTTAGCCGCTCAGAAAGGACTCACGTTAGCCTATAACTTTCAACTCCGACAGACCAGCGAGTGGGCGTTATTTATGCGTTGCCAGACCGATGGTTTGTTGGGTGATATTTATCACATCAAAGCTCATTTCCTGCGTCGGCGGGGCATTCCGGGTTGGGGTTATTTCACCAATAAGACTATGCAAGGCGGTGGTGCTTTAATGGATCTCGGTGTTCATGTACTGGATTTAGCCCTTTGTGCTTTGGGTTATCCTACGCCGGATCAAGTACTTGGCAATACATACGATTTTATTGGGAAGGCCGGTGGTAAGGGGCTGATGGGCAGTTGGAACCCCCAGACATTTGAGGTCGAAGATGCCGCAACGGCTTATCTCTCGTTTCCAAACAAAGCGTCCATTATGCTATCGGCGTCGTTTGCGCTCAATACGCAGGCCGACAAAGATCGGAATCTCGAACTCTTCGGCAGCAAGGGTGGCGTTAAGCTCTTCCCGTTTACGCTGCATACCGAAGTAGCAGGTGAACTGGCTGACATTCGGTTTCCGTACCTCGAAGAAGTTGACATACAGGTAAAAAATACAGCCGCTTTTCTGGATGCCTGTCAGGGTAAACCATCGACTGTCTGTACGGCAGAACAGGGCGCAATCTTGCAGGAAATCGTTGAACGGATTTATGGGTCGAATTCGGAATCGTCCGGTGTCGCCTAACATTAGGTCATAAGCATTTAAGCAGACTTATTAACCGCTTCGGCGGTCCGACGTGGTTAATAAGTCTGCTTAATTACTTGTCGTATATAGACCGCACAAAATGGGCGTGCATAACTCTTTGGGAAATCTGGTTGTGCCGCTGCTACATAGCCAATGGGAAATCGTAAGCAGATACATAAATTCGTCTACTGATCAGGCGAATCACTGGTCAGTGTAATGGGTTTCATGGTGGGGGCGAACAGATGAATACATAACCAGGCCAGCAAATAAGCGCTACCACATAGCAGAAACAGATAATTATAGCCAATCGTAATGGCACCCGCAGCTTTGTACGTATCCAGTAAAGACCCGACAACAATCGGGAAGAAAAGCCCGCCCAGCGAACCCGCCATTCCCCCAAGACCCACGACCGAGCTAACCGCTTTTTTGGGAAACATATCCGATACGAGCGTAAACAGGTTGGCACTCCAGGCCTGGTGAGCAGCAACGGCCAGACTAAGCAATCCGACTACTTCCCAGATGCTGGTGGCGTAGCGGGTTAACACGATTGGCACAATGCAAAACGCATAGAGCAGCATTGCCGTTTTCCGGGAACGGTTAATACTCCAGCCCCGGCGAATGAAGTACCCGGACAGGTAGCCGCCACCCACACTGCCGAGTGTAGCCGCCGTATAAACAAAAATTAAGGGTAAACTGGGTTTTTTAAGGTCGAGATTGAACGACGAACTCAGATAGGAAGGCAACCAGAAAAGGAAAAACCACCAGACCGGATCGGTCAATAACTTGCCTAAAATGAATGCCCAGGTTTGCCGGTATTTTATCAGGTCGAGCCACCGTATCGAACCGCCTTCGCTGTTGTCGGCGTCGCTGGTAATGTAAAGCAGTTCCTCTGCCGGCAGTTTTTTATGCCGTTGTGGACTTTCGTAATTCCACCACCAGAAAAAAAGCCAGACGAAACCAATGAGCCCCGTCAGCAAAAAAGCGGCCTGCCAGCCGTAGCTCCCCAACACCCAGGGCACCATGATGGGAGCAATGACGGCGCCAATGTTGGTGCCGGAATTGAAAATACCCGTTGCCAACGCCCGTTCCTTCTTCGGAAACCATTCGGCAACTGTTTTTATGGCTGCCGGAAAATTTCCGCCTTCGCCCAAACCAAGCAGGGCGCGGTAAACGCCAAAACTGAATGTGCTGGTCGCCAGAGCGTGCAGAACGGCGGCTATGCTCCAGAAAGTAACGGCAATCGTATAGCCAAGTTTGGTTCCGATCTTGTCGATCAGTCGGCCAAAAACAACGTAACTGAGCGCATAAGCCGCCTGAAATGCCATGACTATATGACTATAATCGGTTTCGGTCCAGTTGAAATCGGTTTCCAGGGTAGGTTTTAGCAGGCTGATAACCTGCCGGTCCAGGTAATTTATGGTCGTAGCGATGAACAGCAAAACAACGATTCGCCAGCGGTAATTGGTCATAGCGAAAAAGGAATTGTACGTTGTGTGCGGTTACTTTCCAGCGCTAAATCAATGACGCGGGCAAGTTGCTGAATATCGGCGGGCGTAACGGCGGGTTCTGTCCCGTTCACGATAGCATCGTAGAGATTATCGTAAAAAGGGGTATAATTACCTGATTCACTTGTAATTAGTTCACTCTGACTTTCCCGGTAAAGCGTCCCCCAACGGTCCTGAGGCTCTATGCCCCATGCTTCCTGATTGGGCAACTCGTTCTGCCGTAGCCGTTCTTCCTGCACATCCAGGCCACCTTTTATAAACGAACCGCCGGTGCCGTGTACACTATACCGCAGCTGGTTGTGGTAGACCAACAGGTTGGATTCAACCCTGACAATCTTATCGGCATAGCCCAGTTTTATATCAAAATAATCGGTGACGTGGCTATTCGGACGAACGATTCGGAGGGTGGCCTGCACCGTATCGGGCTTACCAAACAGATGCAGTGCCTGATCGAGCAGGTGCGGGCCTAAGTTGTAGAGGTTTCCCCGGCCCAAACCCGGCTGTTCTTTCCAGCTTTGGGAATCGGGCGGTACGGGTGAGAAGCGGTCATACCGACATTCGTAATCAATAAGCGTCCCTAACGAACCGTCGGCCAGTAAACGTTTGACGGTCAGAAAATCAGAATCCCACCGACGATTCTGGTAAGCCGTAGCTATGCATCCCTGCCGTTGCGCCAGTGCCAGCAACTCAACGGCTTCGGGCTCGGAAAGAGCAAACGGTTTCTCGACAACAACGTGTTTTCTGTGTTCCAGCGCCTTCCGGGCGTAGTCGACATGGGTTTCGTTGGGCGAACAAATGAAGACGAGATCAATGGCTGGGTCGGCGAACAGCTCATCGGGCGTAGCCACCCACTCAATCGATGCATCGAACCGGCGAACTGCGTCGGGACGGCTGCTGGCTACTTTCTTTAAATGAAATCGTGGATTAACAGACAGAAACGGGGCATGGAAATAGCGCCCCGATAAGCCAAACCCAATTATACCAACCTGAATAACGCTAGGCATACTAAAAGAAAAAGAGGTGAAGCAGGATATACAGACTAAAGGAAACACCACTTACTTATCTCCTGATTCGGTATTAAGTTTTCCTGATACACCCATTGCATAGCGGCATTTAGTAAGGCGTTACGGGTTTCGTACTGTAAATCGTTCATGGGCAGGCATTAGCAGTATAAGGTTATTTCAAGCCATTAACCACAGGATCGAGAAGCGCTTTGTGCTTCAGATCGTAAATGTACTCCCAGAACATAATCCCGGCCAGTCCCTTCTTCTTCACATAGTCTATCTTCGGCCCAAACGATTGAGCATCAGCGTATGAAATAAACGTTCGTGACCTGGCATTCCACAGATACGGAGCCTTGGCATCGGCATCCCAGTAGCGAACGAAGCCATTTTTATTGATGTATTTGTCCACCAGTTCATCGTAGCTAATGAACGAGTGCTTACCCGATGCAGGTTGGTACAGACCGTTATCGACCGGGCGAACATTGGCCCAGCCACGCCCGTAAAACGGAATGCCCAGCACGATTTTGTTAGCCGGAACGCCAGCCCGAATGTGTCCATCCACCGCCGACATGGAACTGTTTCGGGACTGATCGCCTTTTTTAGACTGTGCCAGCGGGCTATGATGCCCCGTCACTTTATCATTGCCGTGGTAGAGGTCATACGTCATAATGTTGACGTAGTCCAGGTATTGCTGGGCTTCGCCCAAATTGATGTGACTGACAAAAGCGGTATCGCCCCCGGTGGCAGCCGTCAGCAGGTAATGATTCGGACCGGTACGCTTGTCTACCTTTCCCTGCTCGTCGAGCCGATCACGGATAGCTTTCAGAAACAGGGTAAAATTGGCCTTGTCTTCGGGCCGGAAAATATTACCCGCCCCCACTTGAGCCGGATATTCCCAGTCGATATCGACACCGTCGATATTGTGTTTTTTCAGGAATTTCACGGCACTATTGGCAAATTTCCGTCGAGACGCATCCGTTAGAGCGGCATCTGAAAAATACCTGCAACCGTCCCAGCCACCAACTGAAATCAGTATTTTCAGGTCTTTATTAACCGACCGGAGTGACGTTAACGCGGCCAGGTTTGCCGCGTCTTTGGCCGAAATAGCCGCAAACTCTCCATTTTTGGCGGGCACCGCAAACGCATAGTTAATGTGCGTGAGTTTACGGGCTTCGATCTGGTCTTTTGTCCACCCGTCTCCGCTTACGTACCCAATCAGTACATATCGTTTAGTGGCAGGCTGCGCAAGTACAGTTGATAAGCACAGAAATAGGCTGAATAGGCAAACAGCCACCGAAATAGACAGGAAGAATAAACGTGACTTCACTATTATTTGGTAAAAATAAGTAAGAAACAAAGATACTTATATTTTAAATTTTTTGTAAAATATCCGGACGCTTACAAAAATATTTATTAATCAGGTAACCGGATTAGAAAAATCTTGTCTGCTATCAGGCATAAATTCAGGTTTCAGATACTGACAAATAGCAAAAGAACTACTGCTTCTTTCAAATCCGGATACTCATTGACCTTTAATTAAACGACAGCCTTACCGACTGGTCATTACCGGAAGACAAAACCAGTTTTTCGGATTTTCCGGTATCGTTCTCTGTTATTTGCGAACTAGCTTCATTGGCTTGGCATTAGTTGACCCACGAACGACAATAAGCAACAATTAAAGCAGAACGAGTGACACATTTTGCAGCCTATTGGCAATTGAACCAGTAATACTTTTTATGCTCCTGCTCATAAACGCGGGATGCAGTAATTGAAAGTTATAGACGTTAGACTAAAAGCCTATTTCGGTTCTGGTGTATTGTTACCGCCGTCCAGTACAAACCGCCACAGGCCGTTGCGCTGGCGTTTCCAAACAGTCATATAGACGCCGTACTGGGTAGTTCGCTTTCCGGCATCATCTTTTTTGGACAACATCCACTGCCCGAATGTGTAACCCAACTCGCCCGACTGTGCCGCGTCGGCCTTGAGTACTTGCCAGGTCAAAACGGGCCCATTGGCGGGCAGACGGCTCATTTGCGCCCGGAGTGAGTCGAACCCGACGGTAGGAGCCGCGCCATCATTTAGCTTGATAACATCGTTGGCGGCATAAGTTGTAAAGGCTTTAGCCATGCCCTGTTTTTCGGATAAAATGCTGAAATTCTGATCGGCTTCCCGGATTTCGTCGATAGCTTTCTGGCGCGTAGCAGCCGCTGGATTCATAGAACGAGGGCTGTCGACACGTGTACGACACGAGGCCATTAGAAGAATACTTAGTAAAAGAGGTAATGCGTAGTTCATGTTCGGTAGGTTGATTGGTTCACTTTTGGCGTAAATTTGCGGAATACAATCGAATGTAAAATGACTAACTACTGACATTTTACATTATTCATTACCCGTTTATTCATTATCCTTCTCTCTAACAATGTCGCGTAATATACAAATCGGCCTGTTTCTCACCGTTTCCATTCTGCTAACGACGTTCACATTTTATTTCTGGCAGGTTTTCAAAAGTCCGAACCTGCTGGTTCAGGACAATGATAAAACCTTTGCCTTACTGATTCCACGAGGCTCTACGTTTGAGTCGGTTATGGACACCCTCAAAACGCACAAGGTCATTAACGACGAAACTTCGTTCCGGTTTCTGGCCAAGATGATGAAATATCCCGAACGAGTCAAAGAAGGCCGTTATGAGATTAAGCCCCTCATGGGCAACCGCGATGCGCTATCCAAATTGCGAAGCGGTAGTCAGGACCCAATGCCGGTAACATTCAACAGCATGCGGCAGAAAAGCGACCTCATTCAACGGCTCGGGGGCAAATTTGAGTTTGGCTCCGATGCACTGGGCAAGCTCCTCAATGATCCGGCCACCTGCCAGAAATTTGGCTTCGACACCACTACTATTGTCTGCCTGTTTCTACCCAATACCTATGAGTTTTTCTGGACCATCAAGCCCGAAGCCTTTCTGGAGCGAATGGGAACTGAATACAAGAAATTCTGGACGCCCGACCGTCAGGCCAAAGCAAAAGCGTTGGGGTTGACTCAAACGCAAGTGCAGGTGCTGGCGTCGATTGTAGCGGGCGAAACGAACAAACGCGATGAGCAACCCCGCGTAGCTGGTGTTTATCTGAACCGGTTGAAACGCGGCATTAAACTCGAAGCTGACCCAACGGTAATTTTTGCCCTTCGCGATTTTGGTATTCGGCGGCTACTGACGCGCCAATTGGCAATCGACTCCCCGTACAATACCTATCGGTATACGGGACTACCGCCAGGACCCATCAATTTGCCCGCCCCGGCCACGATCGACGCGGTCTTAAACGCCGAACAGCATGATTACCTGTTCTTTGTGGTTAACGCCAGCTTCAACGGCTACCATACGTTCTCGAAAACACTGGCCGAGCACATGGCAAATGCCCGCCTGTATCAGCAAGCTCTTACCCGGATGAAGATTATGAAATAGCCGACATCAGTAACTAATAAGTGGATAAGCAGGGCATTTTTTACGCCTGATTACTGATTTATTTACTCGCTGTTATGATTATTTACGACGTTACTGATATTCGGGTTCGGTATTACGATACTGACCAGATGGGCATTGTTTATTATGGCAATTATGCTCGTTTCTATGAAATAGGCCGGGTGGAAGCACTACGGCATCTGGGCCTGAATTACAAAGACATCGAGGAAAGTGGCATTTCGATGCCCGTATATGACCTGAATTCACGATTTATCCGCCCGGCTAAATATGACGACCTGCTGACAATACGGGTCACGATTCCACAGATGCCCAAAACCCGATTGATGTTCGGCTATGAGATCTTTAATCAGGATGGGAAACTGCTTAATACGGGCCAAACAACACTCGTATTCGTCCGTACCGATACAGGTCGCCCCTGCCCGGCCCCGGCAGATTTAGTTGAAGCCGCCAAACCTTTCTTTGAGCAGTAGGTTAAAAGTGGTAAAGGGCAGTCCCTAATCCTGACTTCATAGTAAATAGCCTATGTTTGACAAATTGATGAGTGTTAAAGCATTGCGAAGTACCCGTGTCTGGCTGCACGACCATCATCCCTTCAATTCCAGAATTACCTGGT